>JAOAJJ010000221.1 GCA_026414245.1 Candidatus Bathyarchaeota archaeon | reverse complement strand
GTGAACGTTAACGGTTGTTCCAGCTGGAAGCGGATTCTGGACGACGAGACATACAGTGTATACAATATCCTCCACGCTTGTATTCTCAATCTCTATTTCGAAAAAAGCGGCTGGTATACTTGAATCTAAATCATTTAATGGAATAAATGGGTTAAATGCCGTCATCTGAACCTTTCCAGGAAACTTTTCATCCGAGAATCTTATTTTAGCAATTGGATACGTGCCTTCAAACTCAAAGTCTCTGAAATGTGGTAAACCAGCCATATAACCTATGGGTGGACCGAAACCGAATGATTGGAACATAGGCTTATTAAGCTCACCCGTATACGGGGGCGGTAGATCACCATTTAAAACTCTGGCATCCAGCAACTTTCCGTCAGCTTCAGCCTTTACAGCGAAATGCGAGACGCCGTTTACGCTCCCCTTATTAGGTCTATTAAATATCTCCCAGTCTATTAATCTACCATTTCCAGCTAATCCAATACAGCCAGTCCCAATTCCACCGATTGGGAATGAGATTTCGCTAGTTTTATTCGCCCTATAAACGAAGTGGGGGAAAGTGGGCTCAGACCCATTAGATTTCTTTAAGACCATAAATTTTTCACCTAGATGACCGTCATAGTATCGGTATACTCAAGATTTAAATTTAAGTGAGTTTTGTATTTTCAGCATTTAAGTATGCGCCTAATTCGATAGATTAGGAGACCCATATGCCTCCAGCGAAGCTGCTGAAAAATTCTTAAAGCATTAGGCAATTTTGGAGTTAAGTGAAGGAGATTGAAGTGTTTTTGAGCGAGGGGACTCTACGAGAAATCCTAGGTGCACCACGGTAGGAATATCTCAACCTTAGCCCACCCATTTTCAGATCTACTTTACCCATCTTTTCCACGCTACGCTGGGCAGCGTATCAGCCGAATTATACGCTTGAACCCTTAAAGAGTTTTGGGGCTGAGGATTTAAAAAGGGAGGGAGGGTTGGATTTGTGAGACTGGTGGGGCTGCCAGGATTTGAACCTGGGTCACGGACGCCCGAAGCCCGTAGCCTAGACCAAGCTAGCCCACAGCCCCAGCTCTCCATCTTTTAGGCTGTCTGTATTCAATAGATTGATGGGTGTTCACGAAGATAAAAACTTAACTTATTTCAGCCCGACAGCAATTTAATATTTTTGGGGATTGGGGAGGAGCCGCTTCCCAAAATCTAATGAAAAGCCGTGTCGGCTAGTTGTAGCCCATATTCTGCAGGTTCCCTCTATGCCGACCATGCATGGACCTACAGGTCTTTGAGGGGTGCAAGCCTTCATAAATAGCGGGCACTCTGTAGGCTTAATCCTCCCAACTATGACTAGGTGGCATTGGCATCCGGGCTTGATGTCTCCTCCAACTCCACCATCAATCCTAACGCTGTGCCTTTCATGCGCATCGTATTTCAAGTATTCTTCTTTAAGCGCCAGTGTTGAGTCAGGTATTCTTCCAATCCCACGCCAGCTCCCGCCCACAACTTTAAATACGCTTTCCATGAGCCTCTTGGCTTTAATATTTCCCTCCCATCTAACAGCCCTCTTATACTCGTTCTCTAGAGCTGCAGTGCGGTTCTTGATCTGCTTTAAAGCCATGTATACTGCGAGGAGAACATCTATGGGTTCGAAGCCGGCAACTATCGTCGGCATCCGGTAGGCTCTGGGAAAAATCTCGTAGGGCTCTAAACCTATAATTGTGCTGACATGACCTGGAGCTATAAAAGCATCGATCTGCAGGTCACCTATGCCAAGCATGAGCTCCATGGCTGGGGGAATAAGCCTATGGGAGACCAAGAAGCTAAGGTTTCCCGGAGGCCCCTTAATTATCTCGGCTGCTGTTGAAGGCGCCGTTGTTTCAAAGCCTATTGCAAAGAACACAAACTCCCTATTGGGCTCTTTCTCAGCCATCCTTACAGCGTCTATAACGCTGTAGACTACGCGGACGTCGGCGCCCCTAATTTTTGCTTCAAGAGGAGACATGCTTGACCCTGGGACACGTATAACATCACCGAAGCATGTTAACACAGCCCCTTTAAGCGCAACCTGAATGGCTTCATCAACTTCAGTCGCTGGCACAATACAGACTGGGCATCCTGGACCAGCT
>JAOAJJ010000021.1 GCA_026414245.1 Candidatus Bathyarchaeota archaeon | reverse complement strand
CGCCTATCCCAATCTATTACACCTTTCACTTCAACACCTTCCTTCGGAACCTCACCATCAATGAAATGAACTATTATATTGCCGCTGGTCTTTTTAACACTGTAAACATTGGCTCTGACGCCGTTAAATTCCAGGAAGCCGACGTCTGATAGCTGTCCTCCCCCCTCAGGATAAAACGCCGTTTTATCAAGTATAACGTGTTTCCCTGAAACGCGAAGAACTTTTGCCGTAAACTTCCTCATGTATGGGTCATCATAATATAATGGTTTTGTTTCAGGCAGGTTGGAGAGATCTATGCCCAGATCCTCGATCTCCTCGGACATTTTGAAGGCGGGTCTCGAGGAGGATATATGCTTTTCAGCCACAAAACTATAGAAGCCCTCTGGAACATTTATTGAGAGGCCTTCTGAAGACGCCACTTCACTTACGACTTCAGGCGTTAAACCATGTGAATCGTACAGTTCGACGAGGCTGTTAACTGGGATCGTGTCTTCGCCTCTAGCCCTAATGTCCCGAATCATACGCTTAACTAGATCTTTTCCCCTCTGAAGTGTCCGCTCATATTTATCAACTTCAATCTTTAGGAGCTCCAAAATTTCATCCCGCATATCAGCCAAATGCTTAAAGTCCCTAGACCAATATGATATCTGCATGTCAACTATATCAGGCATAAGTCTCTCTATGGCTAGGTTTCTCAGAAGCCTATAGGTTCTCCTAATCAGCAGCCTAGCCAGATAGCCCTCCTCAACATTTGATGGAACAACACCTTCAGCCAGCATGAAGGCTAAGCATTTCGTGTGATCGATAACCGCAAAAACGTCTACCACCGGATCGATTACACTATGAAGATAGCCGACGTCGATTCCAAGTCTAGAAGCTATTCGCCTCCAATTCTCACTTCGGCTAACGCTCCTAGATATGCTTATTAAGCCAGACAGCCTAGCGACACCCGTTAAAAGCTTTTCATCTACCTCTTTTAACCCAGCCAGCCCCATGATTTTATACAGTAGATCCCCATAAACCGCGTGGAAGCAGCTTATGGATCCCTGTGAGAGCCATGTGAAGCGCTCGATCCCGTAGCCGGTGTCAACTGTTCTTATCGGCAACTCAATAAATTCTTCGCCGACAACTTTATACCTCATAAACACCAGAGTTGCAACCTCTAAACCACATATAATGCTCTCCAAAT
Source organism: Candidatus Bathyarchaeota archaeon (assembly GCA_026414245.1). GTDB lineage: Archaea > Thermoproteota > Bathyarchaeia > Bathyarchaeales > DTEX01 > DTEX01. The sequence goes on along the minus strand of JAOAJJ010000021.1, from coordinate 10,375 downwards.
CCGGGCCTGCGTTTCCACCCCCAGACCATATGCCCTCCTTATAGATGACGTATTCAGGCTTAACTCCAAGAGCTTTTGTCACAAACTCATGGTGGAAAAGCACTGTCTCATTCTTCCAGTAAACCTCCCTATCAGGATAATTGAAGGCATGATGCCCACCCATCTCGAAGATCGTTAGATGCCTACCGAATGTTGGACCGACATTATCTAGATCTGGGAACCTGACACATGGCTGGCTTATGACGAGCGGGTTTGCCGGCGGCGGCATAATGCCCTCGGTCACATAGGGTTGGAAGTCTATTATGCTCGCATTAGTGAAGTATAGGTCGTCCCTCCACCTCGCAACTATCGGGTATGGTGCGATCCGCTTATGACCTCTATCCTCAAAAAATGATAGGAAGAGTTCACGCATCTCAGCTAACGTGTAGGGTCTATTAGCCGGCGAACCTCCAATAAAACTGTATTCAGCGCAACCATAAGTGTTTGATTCGCCGCAAAGCACTTGATCCGGGTTTTGAGTCCAGAAGAATTCACCGCAGCGTGGACAGAGCTTTCTAACGTAGCCGTTCTCTAGGAGGAATGGCAGCTTATATTCATCTTCGCTAAAGCGCATCTATTTTACCCTCTACCCAAAATCCATTATTTGGGAAGTATATCGCTAAAAAATAAAGTTAGATTGGAAGATTTATTTAAGCGTGGTGAACAAGTTATATGCTTCTCCACACTCATCCTGCTTCATGGAAACTAGAGACCTATTATACGCAACTAAAATCGGTTTTCCCGCAGGATTAAGCGAGAGTTTATCCGAATAGAGACGCAAGCCCTTCTAGAGCTTCCTCTTCCCTTTTCTCTTCCTTCTTCTCTTCCTCTTTCTTAGGCTTCTCTGCTTCTGCTTTCGGAGCCTCTACAGGTGGAGCGGCAATTGGGGCGGCTACTGGCATAAATGTTGGCGCGGACTTTATAGCCTCATCGATATTTATTTCTGATAGAGCCGCTACAAGAGCCTTAACTTTAATTGGGTCGACGTTAACTCCAGCCGCGTGGAGAACCCTTGTTAAATTCTCTTCATCTATGGGTTTACCAGCCCTATGGAGAAGCATTGCGGCATAGATATACTCCATTCTATATCACCACCATTCAACAACACTCATTCGAACATAGGAGATCTAATACTTAAAGTTTCCTCTTTCACAAGGCTTTTCATGCAAAATACCTCTGTTCTCGATCAGACCGTCGTAAAGTCTTCATTCCAGCGGTCAGTCTGGGACGGCTTCCTCATCTCAATAAAATGGGAGAAAAACACTTATTTAACCCTTTTGACAAACGAGCATCCTTAAATCTTATAAGAAGATAAAGTCTAACTAAAATATATTTGCAATGGTAGCCCGCAATAATAGTGTGAGGTTAATTGGATATAAGGATATTATGCGATTTAATAACCACGCTGGAGGGATCCGTCCGTCCAGCCGCATATTTAGCCGAGGACTTGGCGACCAAAGGATATAACGTGACAATAGTGTCGCCACTCATCCTGAAAAAGCCTGAATCTGAACTCCATAAAAGAAAAATTAAGACAGTGAACTTAAATGTAAAGCATTTTTCAAGCATACATGACTCCTCGGTTCTCTGGTTTGAGATATGGCTCCATGAAGCTCTGCTCAGATTAAACTCCAGGCAAATTAAAGGCGAGACTCCAGTAGCAATCAATTTCTCACATGTTATCTTTGCGCCGTCAATCTTCTGGTATCTGCAGGGCCCTCCCTCCGCAGCGTTGAGGGATATATTACATCAATTTTCAATTGGTTTTAAAGTAGCTTACAGTTTCTTAAACCCTATATTTGAATATCTTGATGGAAAGCTTATTAAGCAGGCGGGTAGAAGATCGTTTTTCGCTATCGCCAACTCAAAGTTTTGCGCTCAAATGTATTATAGGTTTGGCTTACGTGTACATGATGTCATGTATCCTCCACTCGATAGGGATGTTTTCCAACCTTCAACAAGCAGCCCCTCTGAAGACTACGTTTTAACGTATTTCGGTAAGGAAACGAAATTTTCAATAGTGAAAAAGATAGCGGATTTAAATGTTAAAATTAAGGCTTTCGGCTCAAAAACATCATTTATTGACAGGAGACTGTTAAAGCATCCGAACGTTGATTTCATGGGAAGAATATCAACAAGCAGATTGGTCGACTTGTACTCGAATGCTCTCTTTACTCTGTTTCCGTTTACACATGAGCCGTTCGGCTACATTCCTCTTGAAAGTATGGCTTGCGGGACGCCGACTTTAACCTATAGTATGCAGGGGCCGGGGGAGTATATAGTTGATGGTGAGAATGGATGGCTTGTGAAGGATGATGAAAGCTTTGTTAAGAAGGCTTTAGATTTATGGAGGAACGGCTACCCATCTATCATGAGAAAACGCTGTGTTGAGAGGGCGATGGCATTCGATAGGAGCCTTTACTTTGAGAGGTGGCTGAAACTATTAGAGTCATTTAATGTTATATGAGCCTTTAACGGGAAGAAAGTTAAATATGATTTTGATGACGGCACTAAATGCGCTGCGAGGATGGCTTAGAGGATGCAGCTATAAGTCTTTCATCCGGTCAGACTACTTTATACTGCTCTCGTTAGCATTAGCATACATTATTATTGTTTCAGGCTTAGCGGTAAGAGGGCACTACTCGTTTTACACAAACGCCTGGGATTTGGGAATCTACGCTCAAGCATTATACAGCACACTCAACCATGGGAGACTCCTTTATTATACCGCTGAGCTCGCCGGGAACCCTTCAGGAAGCCTTTTCGGCATACATTTTATGCTGTTTTTACTGTTTCTTACACCGGTTTACGCCATATATCAGAACCCCATCACATTGCTTATCCTTAGACCATTAGCGATCTCTATGGGGTTGATTCCACTCTACTGGATTATGCGTGGAAACGGGATAACTAGAAAACTCATAATTCTTTTATCAGCTGCGTATTTGGTTTATCCCCCAACGCTCACCCCGATATTTAATTTCGACATATTATCCTTTCTACCAGCATTATTCCTCTTCGCCCTACATTATTTTAGAAAGGGAGACTACTTAAAATCATATCTATTCATGGTTTTAGCATTAACCGTCAACGAGTTCGTTTCATTAATAGTTGCGGCGACATCCATCTACGTATTGCTTGTGGATTGGAGAGGAAACCTGCGTGCGCTTAAAGGAGGGAGGATTAATAAAAACATGGTTTTCTCAGCAATATTACTGTTTACCGGAATCTCATGGTTTATTTTAGCGTGCTCCATAATCACGTACTTTAACCCTCTCGCATTAAAAACGAAGTGGGAGTGGGGGGAGCTTGGAGGAGGACCAGCTGAAATAATCCTCAATATTCTAGCAAATCCCCTTAAGGCACTAGGCATATTATTTAACGATGGGCAGAGAAAATTCCTATACATCGTTTCCCTATTTGGGCCATTGGCTTTCATACCGTTTCTTGAACCATTTGCGCTGATTATGGCTATGCCATGGTTGGCTGCGAGCCTTCTATCAATAAATCCACTCTACTATTCGATTGAAAGCCAGTATCCAGCCTTTGTCTCACCATTCATATTCGTGGCAGCTATAGATGGAATTAAAAAACTGATGAGGTTCAACGTAAACATTACGGGGAGAATCGCTGTTATGATGGCGTTAATGCTGCTGTTCTCGTCTCTCCTAATACCGCCAGGAATACAATCCGGAATATTTGAGCCTGACGGAAAGAGAGAGGCTATATGGCTGGCGCTGAGAGAGATACCGCCAAACGCATCAGTATCTATAATGCCCGATGTTTACCCGCATGTATGTAATAGGCTTGAAGCCTACCCATATTTCGTTGAAGGGGTGGACTATGTGCTCATAAACGTCTATTCATGGTGGTATGACGTTATTCTACCGAGACCAGCCCATACAGCGACAAGGTGGTGTGATGTGGAAGTCGGCGATGATTACGGCATAGTCTTGAATATGAATGGGGTTATACTTTATAAAAGGGGATATAATGGAGAAGTTAAATTTAGCGGTGTTAAATTCAGCTACGGGATCCATGACGTTACAGATTCCGCTGGAAAAATAATCTCGATCAGGAATGGGACCACGGTGATAAACGTCTTAGCTCATAAACCTACTAATCAATCTACATTGTTTTTCAGGACATCATCCAGATATCTGCCATCCGGCAAATATAATGTTACGATGCGGCTGATGAAGCCGCCATCCGCTTCAGACATGCTTATCAGGGTTGAGGTGAGGACTAGACCCGGTGAGGTGAAAATTTTAGTCAAAGAGTTTTCCGGAGAGCATCTACCGCCCTATGAGTGGAGGGACTTAGGCTTCAGCTTCAGTATCAAGAGACCTATGCCCATAGAGATAGCGGTCTACGCATATAGCTCCGAAGAAATTTACTTCCATAATCTGAGTATCGTTCAGGTTTCGGGTGCGTGAGGCTGTGAAGATATGTGCTATCACAACATGGCCGCCGCATCCTGACGGCATATCCCTTTACTCCGCCCAATTATATGGGCATATTGGCGAGAAGATAGAGGTTAAAATTCTAGCAAACATCGTTGATTTGAGGGAAGAAAAATTTGGTGTGGAGAAGAAATGTGAGGTTGTGAGGTGTTGGAAGAGGGGGAGTGTTACTTATCCATTTAAGATCTTTAGTAGGGTGCTTGCGGAGAAACCTGATATTATCCATCTTCAGCATGGGTGGTTTCTCTATGGCGGTAAGATTGCCTCCCTCCTTTTTCCGTTATTGCTCATTCTTCTTCGTTTAACTGGGAAACCAATCATAGTGACAACCCACACCATAATAGGGGAAAAACCCAGACTTCATGAAAAAAACGCCATGAACCTTTTGGCTAGAATGGCTGTCATATTTTTGACGAGGATTATTGTAAAACTCTCCACTAGAGTAATTGTGCACAATAATTTAATGAGGGAGACATTAAAAAATTTATATTCATTGCATAGGGAATGCTGGAAAATACTCGTTATACCTCATGGCGTGAAAGAGCCGGCGGAGAAGCCTAGGAAAATCTTTTGGGATAGACGCGTCAGAATATTGTCTTTGGGCTTCGTTAGGAAATCGAAGGGAATTGAATATCTGATAGAAGCCTTCAAAACATTTTCGGCAGTATACCCAGAGTCCGCTCTAATAATTGTTGGCGGAAGACACGCGCATGACGATGAAAAATATTTTGAATTGTTAAGGAAGAGGCTGAGAGATAGGGCGGAAAACATTATCTTTACAGGTTTCGTCGATGAGGAAACTCTAGATAAGCTGGTTTGGAATAGTGAGATCATTGTGCTTCCCTCAGTGGGAGGTTATTTTGTTGAAGCAAGCGGCTCTCTGGCGAGGGTTGCAATGTATGGGAAACCCATTATCTGCGGGAAAGTGCCTAAGTTCAGGGCTGACCTTGAGGATGGTAAAGACTGCATAATGGTTGAATTCAATAACCCTAGGAAATTGGCTGATGCGCTTCTCCTATTGGCGAATGACGCAAATCTCAGAGGGATTATTGGAAGAAACTTGAGGAATAAATTTAAGGATAGAGTCTGGAGTAAGGTGGCTGAGCAGCACATTAATCTCTTCAGGTCTGTTGTTACCGGCACCTAGCTATTTCGCTCAGCATCAACGCCATCCTCTCTAAACCATTAAGGCTTGCCGTTGTTAATTCGCTAGCCCTTCTCTCTATTTGAGCGCGGAGAACATGCCTATTCCACCATACATTTAAGATTTTCTCCTTCAGCTGCCCGAGCCCTGCTTGGGGAAAAGCGTATAGTAAATCTTCTATTCCAATTAATTTTATTAATCCCTGAAATTTAGGGCTATGTGATATTATTAATGGTGGAACACCATGAAGTAAAGAGACTATAGCAGAGTGCATCCGCATAGTTACCAGAATATCGCATTTGGATATGGCGTCTATTATAGAAGATAAATCATCATCTTTTAAAATAGAAATGTTTCCTCCAGCAGCATACTTAAACACCTCATAAAGAATTATCCTATCATCATCATGTTTGAAGGGACCTCCCAGAGAGAAGGGAATCAATATGATGGCTGCATTCAAACTTTTAGAAATATCTTCGATTATGGAGCCGACAGCTTTAGCGAAATGCTGGGGCTTGACTCCATGAAAATGCTGAACAGCCTCGGTGCTTAGATTAAAGCCGATAACCGGCGTATTTCTATCATTTTTATCATTCAGAGTTTTTCTAGTTAACTGCGCGCTGAAAGCAGCGTCTGGAGCAAAATAGATTGCCGGCTTAGTAACCTTAATTCTCCTTAAATACTCGGATGATTCATAATCTCTAACAACTATCATGTCGACATTATTCAAGATGGCTCTCGCCAGCGGGTTAAGTATTCTAAGATTTCCAATAGAGGCAGAGTATAATATCACCTTCTTATCCAAGATTATCGCTATGAAAATTGATATCAGATTTGCAAGTTTAAAGAGAACCTTTGCTGTAGAGTACCAGTAGCCCCTGCTCTGAGGGGGGCATAAACCGTCTCCACTCAAATCTATGATCACATCAGCCTCATAATAACATCTCAGAGGCTCGTTAAATAGTGCCACCGCATTAAGGTTTAGCGGTTTAAGAAGTCTCCAAAAGAGCGCTCTTATGAACGTGCTGATTAAAAGCGCCACTGAAAATTTCATCGTTTTGATGCATTTGCATGTGGGGTTAAGTTTCTCATCAATCTGCGGGAATAAAGATTCCTTTGTGAATTCTATGCCGGGGATTCTATTCGACAGAAAATTTATGACGCTCATAGATAGAATTCTCCAACCATTATTTAACGGGTTAATATTGCCAATTATGTGAACCTTCACCTCATAACCTGCCTCCACGATAAATACTCTAGAATTGCATGTAGAGTCGCATAAAATATCAATAATTTAATAGGCAGCTTCTCTATTACATGGGCTCCTAAATGCGATTCGGAGAACCTCATGTTTACAATCTGAAGAAAAGCGCAAATGGAACTAAGGAGGAGCCCCAGGGGGTTTAGTGTAGATCTATAGCTCTCATTTCTCGTCAACATGACCCGCATTGGCAATGTTATCTTCTTAAAAAATAGGGGGCGCCACTGCGCTTCGATAACTTTCTCCCCTCCTATTTTAGCCAATCTAATAAAGCCTTTTCTTTGAGCTTCTTGTAAAATTTTTTCAGCTCTGCTTGTCCTGGATATTATTATGGAGGAACCTAAGCTATCTTTCTTCATTATCTCCGGTAGCCATGCGTCGCCGAATGATATATCTGCCTCCTCATTAGCCATGTCTGAACAGAATGCACACATCCTAGGCGTAAAGAAGTATGGAGAGTAGAGGGGACGCCAATAGCTAAAGAAAGGCATGGAGACGCTTCTCCCATTAATTAGATTTACATGAAGTTTACCAGGCCACCCACAACCCCTAAATTTAAAGTCTTTAACATCATCCTCCCTAATATTTAGCTTGCGCAGTAAAACTTTGAAGCCTGGGGGGCTTATAACTCTGCAGCAGAATAAACCGAGAAGCAACACTATGCGTTCCTGTAAGCCCTTAGATCCGGCTAAAACCTTCTTCAAAAACCTAATGTGGCATGGGAGACCGACAACAGCGTATCTACCCTCATATTCCAGTAATTCTCTAAGGTTAGAGGTTATGGAGACGGGTAAATACTTTGAGCCCATAGCTATAATGAGGTCTTCCGGGCTTCTCGCTATGAAAGGTCTCGGCTTCAACCCCTCCATCTTTACGACTAAAGCTCCATCTATCATCTTTTCCTTTAGCATAAACATTAGAATGCTTGTGACCGCCCCTCCTGAGGAGGCAGCCCACCTAACATGCTTGTCTTCAGAGCATCCTAGATAGCAATAAATGAAGCTGCCTATGAGCTGGCTTTCAATATTTTTTGGCAACACAGCAGAGAATTTCCTCGCCCTCCCAAACTAAATATTTATATTTATGGTTATAGCGATAGAGATAAAAAATTAACGACTTAATCAGCGTTGCCTGGTAGAGGAGAAAGGGATGCTTGATCGATCTTTTCTAAGAGTATGTAGGCTAGAAGTAAATCGTATTTTTCTGAGGGATCTACACCCCTAAACTCGACGTTCTCTGCTAAAGCATCTAAATTGAATTCGAGTTCTATTTTACTCCATCCGAAGGCAGACAAGTTTCCAATAATATCTCTTCCATACACATCCATGCTCACTATTATATCTTCCCCATAATTCTTCGCAACCTCCAGTTTAATGATCCTATCGTCAGCTTCAGGATCCGGAACAGCCTTAAGGTTAAATATAACCCTGTATTTCCCCGGGCTTAGAGACACATATGGTCCAAACCAGAAACTCCATGCACGCTCTTCATCTAGGGCTGACCGCAGTAGAAAGCCTTTATCGGTGACTTTTCCATTAAACTTTAGATCTCTATAGTTAAAGGTTTCTACGGTGACGAAGGGTTCTTCAGCCTCACCGGAGATCTGTTTTAGAGAAACATAGTCGACGCTTATATCCGCTGCGCCTGTGGAGTAGACCCTAAATTCAGCATAGGTTCTGGTCTTATTAACACCAAAAGTTATTGTTATATTGCCCCAAACTCCGGGCTTCGCATCAAATCCATAAATGTATTTCTTGGCAACATCTACTTCGCCAAACCTTTCAGTAACCTCGAATGTCGCCAGATGCTCCTCACCATACTGATTAAACTTAACTCTCCAAGTTACATTATACACTCCTTTGGGCAGAAAGACGTATGGTCCGTAAATGAAGATGCCCCGCTTTGAACCCTTTGAGCAGAAAGCTATTCTTCCATATTTAGAGTCATCATCTTTCATCAGACTTCCAAAATTAAGTTTGAGACTTTGGGCGGGAAAAACAATTTCATCATGAGGATACATCATCTCTGTTGAGCCATTGTAACCTCTTTTAAATAGGATGGCCCATCTTGTAAAAGCGTATGGTCCGAAAATATTGTCATTCAAGATCTCATTAAATGCGAATTGTGTCCAGTAATCTCTCGGTCTTATGTCTAGGATAATATAGTCACTCTTATTTATTAGCTCACGGACATATATTTTCAGGAATTCTCTCTGCTCTTCTGTTCCAGAAGATAATGGTAGCACGTAAGCGTTTATCCTACTCGACACATGTGGAAATATATGGTTTTGCGTCAAAACCGATGCGTTTTTTGGAATGAGTCCCAGCATCTTATGCAGCGCTTCCACTTCAATATTTACTTTAATTTCTGACTTAGGATACCATATCATATTTGCCTCCGCAAGTGGGTAGGACAATGGACTTATTGGGCTTGTTGAGACAATAAATATAAGAGATGAAACCATTATTATTTTCAGCGTGCTATAAACATCTTTTCTTGTTTTTCCAGACAATACGTCGATAGCTGCTAGAAAGATGGGCGTTATTACATATAGGGGATAATGGGATCCAATCTTATAGTAGGCGGAGTAGTTTGAGAGCAAGAACGGCGTCAATAGAGCAAATGTAACTATCGTCATCTTGCTTCCAAAAGGTAGGAAGGCGAGCGGTGCAAACAAAAGAACAATATAAAGTAGTTTAACCGTATAATCGTAGGTAAAAGCCCCAAAGATCTTATCGGGATTTAACACCAAGTAGACCGGTAGATGAAGGATCGATTCGCCCTTAAAGCCTAAGACCCTGTAAGCGCCCACAGCCTTATACATTTCTATGAATTCCGGCTGAATTGGGAATAAACCTTTTATGTAGTCGGATATGTATAGGGAGATCAGACACATCAATATTGTTATAACTAAGGCTGTCTCCCGCATTATTCTAAACGACCTAAATAACTGCGGGATCTTTCTTACATTGCTTGTCAGCAGATAGTAGATTGATAGAGCTAGAACCACGAGCGACGCATGCTCAGATATCATGAGCGATAGGATTGTCGAGATGAAATACATCTTCCAACTCTTTTTAACCATGAAAAACGCCGAGGAGAACGTGAGTATTGGTATAAATATTTGCTGCTGAAAATCAAACCAGTTAGAGCCCTGAACACCTGGATGCAATAAGTATGCTATCGCCAGAATGAAGGCGGATCTTCTATCTCCTAAAGTTTCCCTAGCTAGAAAATAGAGTGGTAAAGCACCTAAGGCTAAAATAAAAGATTTAATAATTATTAAAAAGTCTGCTGAAGGATATAGAGCATAGAATGGCAGTAGAATGAATAAAATTGGGCTGAAATGAGTTGCCAAATATGAGCCTGATGGGTTCATAAATAATTCAGCTGTGGAGAATAGGAGTTTCCCATGATATAGGGTTGTATAAAGCGCCTGGTTGAATATTCCCAAGTCCCATGCAAAAC
>JAOAJJ010000220.1 GCA_026414245.1 Candidatus Bathyarchaeota archaeon | reverse complement strand
GGTCTTAAATATGCGGGTTAGCAAAAGTTGGCTTATTTCAGCTTTATTGGTTTCACTTCTTCTTTTTTCAGGAATTTATTATACTGTTTCTTTCGACTCTGACTTCAGCGGAGTTGAAGTGAAGACGGTTTACATAAAGGGAGAAATATTTGATCTGAGCGGGTTACTTTATAAGCCAGCATCAGCTGGGGCTGATGAACCAGCAGCCGCTGTTATTCTTGCTCACGGGATAGGTGGCTCTAAGGAGATGATGAGCGGCATCGGGCTTGAGTTGGCTCGCAGGGGCTTCGTTAGCCTATGTCTCGATTTATACGGTCATGGGCAATCTCAAGGAGCCGTGGCTGACGGAAGAAGAGACCAAAGTTTCGGCGTCTATTCCGCAATCAACTACTTGAGGTCACAGCCCTTTGTCAACTCCTCAGCCCTAGTCCTAGTGGGGCATAGTTTAGGCGCTGGAGCTGTGAGAGCTGCAGCTCAGAAAACTGATGTCGCCGCGTTAATCCTTATCGCCGGTGGACTTGACGGATGGGTTGAGACGTCGGGTTCCATGGATTTCAACGCAACTTTCCCAAAAAACCTTCTAGTTATAGTTGGTGAATATGATATTTTATTTAATAACCGCGAATTAATGGACAGGGTTCTTCCGCCAGTCTTCGGCATAACTGGAAGCGTTGTTCCGGGAATTTTATACGGGGATTTCTCCTCTAGAACTGCTAGAAAATTCGTTATATCGCCGACAACACATATCCTTGAACCATTCGATCCAACAGTTATTTATGAATCAATTAATTGGGCTGAGAAATCTGTTGGTAAACCTAAGGAGCCTAGAAGCCTCATTTATCTTCAGAGGGAACTAAGCAATTTAATAGCGTTGCTCGGGATACTCAGCACACCCATTTTAACTCTATACATGATTGAGGGATTCACTAAAAAATCCAGCAAAAGTATTGAGGAAGAGGAGCCAACTCGCGGAGGATTGTTCCTGTATTTAATGTGGGGCTTAATTAACTTAGCTCTGTTTATCCCGCTCTTCATAGCTGGATTATACATATCATTTCCACCTCTGATTTTCGGCTCCTCAGCGGCATGGTGGCTGCTTATTTCAGGCTTAGTGGGTTTAATGCTTATAACCAAGTTTTCCAGAAAACTGCTTGGTAAAAAATTATCGCTTAGAAGCATGCTTTTACAAGAATTTTCAAAGGAGAATATATTAGTAGCGGCAGCAGTCTTCCTAATTCTTTATCTAGGAGTATTCTCCCTAGATTGGATGCTGGCATTTAATTTCCGAATCGTGGTGACAATCCTGAAAAACCCATCCTCGGCTAGGCGAATTCTAGCCTTCGCCGCTTTTCTCCCCTTTTTTCTACCCTACTTCATAGTAGAAGGCTTATACCTACATAAATTTACACATAAAACAGCTAATGGAAAAACCATCTGGAGCAGACTCCAGTTCACTGTAGAAAAAATTTTCGGCAAGATAGCTTCAGCAACTTTTCTACTCTTCCTACAATACGCTATAAAAATGAGCGTAGATTTCTGGCTGATTCCAGGATTCCTCGGATTTCTGATAGATCTTCTCTGGCTTATTATTCCAATCTTCACGATCACCATAGTCTTCTCATCTTGCTTCCATAAAGTAACAGGAGAAATCTTTTCTGGCGCACTTTTCAACACGTTACTATTAGCGTGGATTGTTTCCGCAGTGTTCCCCTTTTAAGCAGAAACAACTCCAACATAGGTTGCGCTGAAGCCGACTGAGATCTTCTTATAACCGGCTACATAGACACGGTTGCCATATAGATGTCGGAAAATTCTTTTAGTTGGGCATCTAATTCTATGTGGGAGGAATAGGGTGTAAGAGTTATGAGGTGCAGTTCGGGAAATATTCTTCGGATTGATGATGAGCATCTAATCGTTTTCGATGATTTTCGCAATGTTGAGTTAGATGTTAAGGCCGATTTGATTTTTGCCGATCCGCCTTTTGGAATAGATTTTAAGGCTAATCTGGAGACCTATAATAGGGCTCCGGACGCTCTCTCATACGTCGAGGTTCCAAAGGAGGAGTACCCTAAGTTTATTAGGGATTTGGCTTAATGGTGCTCCACCGTGCTTAACCGTAAGGGTTGCAGTTGGCTTGTTCCAGGCTGGAATAATCTCCGCCATGTCCTAGACGCCGTTGAGGATGCTGGCTTCATACAGCTTAATCACGTTA
>JAOAJJ010000219.1 GCA_026414245.1 Candidatus Bathyarchaeota archaeon | reverse complement strand
GATGTGTATAAGAGACAGACGCTATACAGCGCAGAAACGAGCTCGAGAGAATAGCTTTGCATGCCCGCTAGTCTCGATGGCTCAAAAGGCTCAAAATAATGTCACGCTAAATCCGTAATTTCATCAGATTTCTATTAGCTATGTTTTGCCGTCCTTAAGGAAAAATAAATTAATCCAGCTAATATTGTATCTATCTATAATGATTAATCGGAGCGTTGATCCGCTAAGATGAGCCTACTTATAAAAAACGGTTTTGTCTACGATCCCTTAAACGGTATAGATGGCGAAATAATGGACATATGCGTTAAAGATGGAAGAATAGTTGAGAAAGTTGACGAGCATGAGGCAAAAACCATAGATGCTTCTGGAATGATAGTTATGCCTGGCGGGATCGATATACATACACATATAGCTGGATCAGAGGTTAACACTGGAAGATTATTAAGACCGGAAGATCATGTCCATGACGTTGAGCCAAAAACGTTATTAACTAGGTCAGGGGTCGGGTACTCGGTTCCATCCACTTTTACAACCGGCTACAGATATGTCCGCATGGGCTATACTTTTCTCTGCAATCCGTCAATGCCCCCCCTAGAAGCCAGACACACACATGAGGAGTTGGATGACACACCAATAGTTGATAAGATGACGTTTCCACTCCTAGGAGACTGGTGGTTTGTTCTAGAATATTTGAGAGACGGATTGATTAAAGAGTGCGCTGAACATGTAGCCTGGATGATTATGGCGACTAAAGGTTACGCTATCAAAATAGTTAATCCGGGAGGCTTGGAAGCTTGGGGGTTTGGCAGAAACGTCAATGATATAGATGACCCAATCCCATACTTTAATGTAACCCCGAGAGAGATTGTTCGCGGACTATGTGTAGTGAACAAAATTCTCAGTCTGCCGCATACTATTCATGTCCACACAAATAGGCTTGGGCAGCCGGGCAACTATATTACAGCAATCAAGACAATGGATTGTGTAAAGGATTTAGCGCTGTCCGATAAGCCAGTTATCCATATCACACATTGCCAGTTTAGCGCCTTCAAAGGCGATAGCTGGGCTGACATGAGAAGCGGGGCTGAAGAGATCACGAAGTATGTTAACGCCCATAACCACGTAACTTTAGATATGGGTCAAATCATCTTCACGGACACAACTACGATGACGGCGGACGGTCCATGGCAATACACTCTCTATGAGCTAAGTGGAAATAAGTGGGTTAACCATGATGTTGAGGTTGAGACAAGTTCGGGAATAGTGCCATTTAAGTATAGGAGGAAGAACTATGTACATGCGACCATGTGGTCAATTGGGCTTGAATTAGCCCTTCTAGTAAAAGATCCATGGAAAATCTATTTGACGACAGACCACCCCAACGGCGGACCCTTCACTGAATACCCTCGAATAATATGCTGGCTGATGAGTGAAAAAGCTAGAGGGAGAGCATTAAGGAAGATAAATAATAGGGCTAAAGCTAGATCTCTACTCCCAAGCATAGATAGAGAGTTCACGTTTTATGAAGTGGCTATAGTTACAAGGGCTGGGCAGGCGAAGGCTTTAGGCTTAAAGAATAAGGGACATTTGGGGGTTGGCGCTGACGCTGACATAGCCATATACAATGTTGATCCGAGGAAAATTGACCCCTCATCTGACTATAAGGCGGTTCGTAGGGCGTTCACTAATGCCGCATATACGATTAAGTATGGGGAGATAGTTGCTAAGGATGGTGAGATAGTTAAGGCTTTTAATGGAAAAACATACTGGATAAATTTCGTTGGCAGCGCTTTTGCAAATGACATATTTCCAGGGGCGGCGGCAAACTTAAAGAAAAGATTTAGGGAATATTGGACGGTTGAATTTGACAATTACTTTATCCCGAAAAGCTACCTCAAGGAATCAATGCCGATCACTGTGGAAGTTAAGGGGGTGTAAGAAATTATCTTCAATATTACTCCTAAATATGAGTTTAGGTTTCCCATATATGCGGACTGCTTGTCTCCAGACATATTCGATGGGAAAAGCATTGAGGAGATATCTAGGCTGAAGGTTTGGGAAGGAAACAAAACACGCTGCTTAAGCGACCTCTTCAATATTAAGGTCGAAGAATCCGGCGACGAGATTACAATAAATCTTGTTGGGGACTTCATCAAGGTTAGAAATGTTGGAGCGAACATGAGCAGGGGGAAAATAATTGTAGATGGCAGTATTGGTATGCATTTGGGTGAAGGGATGAATGGC
>JAOAJJ010000218.1 GCA_026414245.1 Candidatus Bathyarchaeota archaeon | reverse complement strand
CATCTACATGTGTCGTTCATACTTGGAAAACTGCCCCTCATTTATTCGCCAGCCATCTTAACGCCTAAAATCTTCAGCTCACGATCTGTTAAGCCCACACCCCTCAGCAGCTCACGGTTTCCGCGTAGACTCTCTATGGCATCCATACCCATTGCACCAAGCATCTCTTTAATCTCTATGCTCCAAGATTTAACAAGATTTACAACCCTCTTATAGGCTTCTTCAGGATTCAGTCTACTCGAAATTTCCTGGTCTGTTGTTGCGATTCCCCACGGGCATTTCCCAGAATAGCATTTCTGGCATAGGGTGCAGCCCATGGCAATAAGAGCCGCTGTTCCTATGTAAACGGCGTCGGCCCCTAAGGCTATGGCTTTAACTACATCAGCGCTGCTCCTTATACCGCCGGATGCTATTAACGAAACCTCATCTCTTATCCCTTCATCACGCAGTCTCTGATCTACTGATGCTATGGCCAGCTCTATTGGTATCCCCACGTTATCTCTAATAGCTTTTGGAGCCGCACCAGTCGCACCTCTGACACCATCGAGCACTATAATATCAGCTCCGGCGCGGACTATGCCGCTCGCTATGGCTGCAGAATTATGGACGGCGGCTATTTTCACGGCGATAGGCTTCATGTATTCAGTAGCCTCTTTTAAGGCGTAAATTAGCTGGCGTAAATCCTCAATAGAATATATGTCGTGATGCGGTGCCGGAGATAGGGCGTCTGTTCCAGCGGGTATCATCCTAGCCATCGCTATATCATTCGATACTTTTTCGCCTGGTAAATGTCCACCTATTCCGGGCTTAGCCCCCTGCCCTATTTTGATTTCTATTGCAGCTCCAACATTAAGATACTTTAAGTCTACGCCGAAGCGCCCGGAGGCTACCTGAACTATTGCATGGTTGCTATATTTATAGAGACTGGGGTGAAGTCCTCCCTCTCCACAGTTAAAATATGTGCCACAGTCTTCGGCGGCTCTCGCTAAAGCCTCATGAACATTTAAGTTTAATGCGCCATAAGACATGGCTGCGAACAAGATTGGGGTTTCTGCGCAGAGACTTGGCTCAAGTTTAGTCTCAAGCGTTATGTCTCCACCATTGATCTTAAATTCTAGCGTTTTGGGCTTTCTCCCAAGATATGTCCTAATCTCTATTGGTTCCCTTATCGGATCTATTGGCGGATTAGTCACCTGACAGGCATTTAACAGAAGCTTATCCCAGTAAGTTAAGTGTGGTTTGTCGCAGCCCATGCCTGATAAAAGTGCGCTTCCAGTCTCAGCCTGCCTCTTTATAGATACGATGAATTCATATGTCCAGTGATAATTTTCCTTATAGACGTTTGGGTTTCTTCTAACGGTTATCGCGTTTACTGGACAGAAAAGTACACATCTTAGGCAGTCAACGCAAAGCTCGCTTCTACCCTCTATTGTATTCTTTGCAGCATTATAGTGATGGACGCCGTAGGTGCATTGCTCCACGCATATCTTACATCTCGTGCATTTTAAGTCATCCCTCTCGACAACATATTCCGGTAGAATGTATCTTCTCACTTAAACATGCATCCTCCCGACAAGTGTTGGGGTCTCCACGACCTTTAAGCCCCTAAGTCTACCGACAATTATCTCGCCGCCATATGGGCGCATAACCTTATCAAGGCTAGAGGATATTAGGCGGATCGCTGATTCCTCAGAGGAAATATGTAGGAAGTCACCTTTAATCCCCGCTATTAAGGGCCTTAACTTCTTCCGGTCAGTTAAGCCTATCATTTCGCCATGGCGGGCAGCTATTATTGAGAATGGGCCGTTCATCATTAGGCTACCGTAAACTCGCCTCAGCGCCACAAACATCGACCTCTCTTTAGGCTCCATGACGTCTATTTCCTCCCAATATGGAGGTGCTAGAACCTTTGCGATCAACTCTATTGGCATCTTATGTCTTCTAGCAAGCAAATCAAGCGCGTATGCAAGCACTTCGGTGTCGGTCTTCATAGTGCATTCATACCCCTGCATTTCTAGATATCGGCGGTTTATACCATAAGACGATAATTCTCCATTATGGGCCACTGACCAATCTAGTATGTTAAATGGGTGTGCTCCACCCCACCATCCCGGTGTGTTTGTTGGAAAACGCGCATGGCAGATCCACATGTAACCTCTATACTCGTTTAAACGGAAAAAGTCGGCTATATCTTCTGGAAAGCCTATGCCCTTAAAAACCCCCATATTCTTCCCGCTTGAAATAATATAGGCTCCCC
>JAOAJJ010000217.1 GCA_026414245.1 Candidatus Bathyarchaeota archaeon | reverse complement strand
TCTGTTCTAGACGGCATTCGACTAAACGGGCTACCCGCGCCTCATGCAGCCCTCATAGGCGCCTATTTGCCCTTTCACCCCGCAGGACGGCCGTTTCACCGCTCCCACTGAACCTACTCGGCGACTTAGCACGCCACATCGTCACGGGTTCGGTGGGCGTTCCGTTTCTGTTCCGGAGCCAGGGCTCTCGCCCTACGCCTTGCGGCGTTGCGGGCTGCAGGGTGGGCGGAGTTTCCTCAGGCGCATGGATGCGCCCGAAAGCCGTCCGCCAGCTCACCAGCCCAAGAATATATTGGCTTTTCTTTCGGATAAGGGTTTTGTTCGCTAGTAGGAAACTGCCTTATATCTTGTGGATTCACGGATAAATTTAGTTATTGCGCCGGCTGATCCACATATAGGGCATTTTGGTTGATCTCCGCGGAAGGTTTTGTGGCAGTTGCTGCAATAAATCACACTTGTGTCGAAGGCGTATAACGGTATTCTGAAGGCGCCAGATATTCTCTTTGAGAGCGATAATAATTCTTCCGGGGTCTGATCTTTCACCGGTATTTTAACTAGATGGCTCCCGAAGAAGAATGTATGCAGCCTCTCTTCTATCTCCAGATATTTTTCTAGAGTTATGCCGGCATCATATAGCAGGCTGCTTAAGTCGCTGTAATATGGCTTATCTTTAGTGCCGCTAACATTCACTTCAGCTAAACCATAATGTTCTACATCTAAAGCAGCCATTCTCCTCGAAGTCTCACCATCCAATGTTAGGGATAACGCGCAACGCATCTCTTTTCTCCTCGAGAAATCGCTGGTAGCCTTCATGAGGATTGAGGATATTTCCTCAGCGAATTTTAGCGGCTCATCCCCCTCATGAACCGCGTTCCCAGTAGCCAGCTTAATGGTCTCGTTTAACCCAGCTACGCTTATCAGGAATATCGAGTTGCCAAGCCTGCAATATGGGTCTCTCCTTCCACCATAGTTTAGGAGAGGCAGTAAATCCTCATGTGCACGTTGCCTCATCATTAAATACTTTATTTCTAATGCCCTAAGAGCCTTCTCCAGGAAATCGTGAATATTGCTGAAGAATTCCTCTCTAACTCCCCTAGACTCGTAGAATGCTCTTGGAAGATTAACCGTAACGCTGCCTACGCAGCCAACTCTGATCGTATCAAGCTCCCAATCCCCCCTCCATTCATCTGAAAAACGCTCTCCGGTGGCTAGGTAGGCTGCCTTCTCCTCAGCCTCAGAAAACAGGTTTGCAAAATATGGAAGACCGTACGCTGCAAGCGAATGAGCATCGTAAAGAATTCTCTCCTCTTCACCGGAGCCCATGCTTTCAGGGCGAATCTTAATTATTAGGCTAGGGTTAAATATAGTTTTAGATTTACAGATTTCGCTTAAAGTCTCAATGGTTAGCGACGCTAGAGTTAGGCTCTCGTCGGCAAAATCGCTGTAAGTTCCAACAACATCTCCGTAAGGCCCTATAGCCTTACACTTAGATAAGAAGCGCGGTATCCTTGTCTCAATACCTATAGATACTCCTGTTGGAACAGTTAAGTTAATTGAGGAGAGAAATAGTGTAATTTCATCCTTAATTTCATCTTTAGATGAGCCTTTAATGAATGGCGCCAAGAAAATATTGAAGTGTTCTAAACCCTGTTCACATGATGTCTCTGCGGCTGCGAGCCTCAGAATGTTTGCCGCCAAATTCAGCGCAGCCCTTAAGCTTTTAGGCGGTTGAATCGGTGTGTAATCGGAGCTTCGCTCCCTAAATACTAGACCATGTCTGAAGAAAAATCTTAAGTCATGCACGAAGCTATCCATCTTCAGAATCCAGTATGCAAGGTTGTTTAGGTTTAATGCGCCTGAGAGGTGTGCGTCTGCTATATCTCTTGGGAGCGTGTTTAAAAGCGTGTATTCCTCAATTACACGGTTTCCGGCGGCTGAACGTATCGCCTCAGTGTTTGCAGATGACGAGCTCATAGCCTTTATTAGCTGGGTCACGTCGTAGACTGGGAGACCTAGGCGTGTCAGCCTATGCCTATATTCTTCTAAGCCTCTCTCTATAAGTATCGCGTTCACAAACTCTCTGATTAACGGAGCTGTCAAGTATTTTGTGTCAAGCTTAAGCAGACGCTCTTCCGTCTCCCTAGATATCTTTTGGGCTAAATCTGATGGCACCCCCGCCTCTCTAATCAGCGACTCGGCAATCTTATTCCTATCAAAG
>JAOAJJ010000216.1 GCA_026414245.1 Candidatus Bathyarchaeota archaeon | reverse complement strand
CACCATGAGCCCTAATCCTCGTGTCATCGATAATCTTTTTTGTCTGCGGGTCAACCGGCGAATTAAAGTCGACTCTAACGAGTACCACTTTACCTTTAACATCAAAATTGTCGAGGGTTAGAAACTCCGGCATATTTCAAACCTCCAAGATATCTTTAACTTTTACCCTAAAATAAAAATAATAAGATTTTAGGTTAAAGGAGTTTTTAGAGCCCTGCTTTACAGGCGATTAGCTTTACAACGTCGACTAGCCTGCAGGAGAAGCCCCACTCGTTGTCATACCATCCGAAGACTTTAACGAGGTTTCCGCCGGTAACCATCGTGCATTGACCATCAACTATAGCCGAGTACGTTGTATGATTCACGTCGACGGATACTATCGGCTCATCAGTGTAGGCTAATATGCCCTTCAATGATCCTTCAGCAGCCTTCTTAAAGGCCTCGTTAACCTGCTCCTTCGTCACATCCCTCTCCAAAACAGCTGTGAGATCGCATATAGAGACGTTTGGAACCGGAACCCTAAGAGCTATGCCGTCAATTCTACCCTTAAGCTCAGGCCAAACCATGGAGGAGGCTCTAGCAGCGCCGGTCGTCGTGGGTATAATGCTTAGCGCAGCGGCTCTGGCTCTTCTAAGATCCCTGTGAACCAGGTCTAAAACTCTCTGATCGTTTGTATAGGCGTGGGCGGTTGTCATCAGGGCGGATTTAATCCCAAAGTTCTCTATGAGAACCTTAACCATCGGTATTACGCAGTTCGTGGTGCATGAAGCGTTTGACAATATATTATGCTTATCATGGTTATATTGATCATGGTTTACGCCGTAAACAATAGTTATGTCGGGGTCTGTTGCCGGTGCAGTAATAAGAACCTTTTTCGCCCCAGCCTGAAGGTGCTTCATGGCGCTAGCCCTGTCAGTGAACAAGCCTGTGGATTCAACGGCTAAGTATACGTCTAAATCTTTCCATGGAAGCAAAGCTGGATCCTTTTGAGAGAGAACCTTTATCTCTTTACCGTTAACCACTATGCTATCGCTCTTCGCCTCAACGGTTCCGGGAAACCTTCCGTGAACTGAATCGTATTTCAGCAGGTGAGCAAGAGTCTTCGCATCCGTAACATCGTTTACGGCGATAACATCTATGTCTTTCATGGCGCCCATTTCAACAATAGCTCTGAAGAAAAGCCTGCCAATTCTCCCAAAACCGTTGATTGCAACACGTATTACCATAAATCTCACCTCTTATTAATTCAATTAAAAAAGTTACTTCACTCTTATTATCTTTTTCTAAAAGAAGCGCTCTAAACATGTATAACTTCTATACCTAAGCTTTCTAGGTAGCCAGATATGAAGCGCCTGTGGCAATACTTAACGTTTCTCTCCTTACACATTAGGGCGGCAACCTCCTCCCTAATAACGCTGAGAAGCTTCTCAATCCCTTCTCTAAAACTCTGAGTCTCCATATATTTTTCGTAGCCTCCCTTCACAAAACCCCCTAAGGTTTCGCCCAAAAAGACATATTTTATTCCATTCTCCCCAAGAACCCTCTTGAGCTGCTCCCCGCTAAAAGATGGATCTCTACTTCTAGGAAAACGCCTAACGTCAATTATCATGGTGACCCCGCACTTCCTTAAAGCACCGATGAATTCTTCAATATTTCTTCCTCCATAACCTATAGTGTAAATTCTCATAGGCTCCCCTAAAATAAAATCTAAGTGATCCAATTAATAGCCTTAAAATCTTGCCCAACACTACCACACCTATCTCTGAATAAAAACAGCAGTCTGTAGTTTAAATGTGAAGCCTAGACGCCCCGCCCACTTTTTCAGCGGGGTATATGTAGAGATAAGGGTAAAGGAGAGGCGATGTTCGGGATAAATTTTATTCTATTCTCATGAAGTATTCTCTTCTGGAAAAATTTATTTTCCATTCAGTAGATTCTTACTCGGAGGAGAAATATTGAAGATCATAGGTGGGCCGAGTTCACCGGGCTTAACTAAAAAAATAAGCGAGTCTTTAAATGCTCCATTGGTGAACGTTAAAACGAAGCGCTTTCCAGACGGAGAGTTTTACTTCAAGTTTGAGGAAAATATCTCTGGAGAAGATCTTTTAATCATCCAGAGTTTATATCCGCCTCAAGATACGCATATCATGGAGCTCTTCTTAATTCTTCACACAGCGAGGGATTTAGGCGCAGAGACTATAAAGGTTTTCGCACCATATCTCGCCTACAGCCGACAGGACGAGCGTTTCCTAGAGGGCGAATGCCTAAGTGCAGCCATGATAGCCGAGATACTTGAGGATCTGGGCGTAGACGCCCTCTACAC
>JAOAJJ010000215.1 GCA_026414245.1 Candidatus Bathyarchaeota archaeon | reverse complement strand
GATATAGACCCCGCCTCAATGGGAGTGGACATTATAGCTATTCGAAGAAATAAGGATTGGATAATAAATCCTAGAAACGAGGAGAAGATAAGGGATGGCGACATTCTAATCATTCGCGGCGTCTCTGCAGGGATAAATGAGTTCAGGAAGAAAATAGGTGAGAAAGTCTTAATGGTTGAGGAGCCGATGCTTAAGGGGTTGATGGGTGAAAAATGGTTTAGGGAGATAGTTGAGCGGTTCGTTGAGCTTAAAGATACTTCTGAACTTATGATAGCCTTAGCCTATTCAGCGCTTGTAATGAATAGTAAAGAGCTGGCGGAAGAAGTATATTCGCTTGAAGAATACATTGATAGAATGCATACGGATTTTGAATTACTAGTTTTGTCGAGCAATATTGATGTAAGCGATGTTAAAGGGGCTCTTGGGCTTATAAGGCTCGGCGTCGCCGCTGAGAAGATTTCTGATGCTGCAGCCGAGATAGCTGAAGTTATTTTAAGGGAGATTGAGCCGCACCCCATCATCAAGATGGCTATAAGAGAAGCTGAGGAAACAATAGTTTATGTTCAAGTGGATGCGAAATCACCGCTGGTGAACAAAATGCTAAGGGAATCTCGCATAACTGAGGAGACGGGAATGCGGATCCTCGCCATAAAGAGGGGAAATAAATGCGTAAGACCGAAACTCGACACGAGAATTGAGGCTGGCGACATCCTAATAGCATCAGGCTATTCGGGCGGTAAGGAAGACTTGATTAGATTAGCAGCCCCTGAATCTAAGCACGTGGATACGGAGATAAATATCTGTGAAGAAAGCTCATAAATCTCATGAATATACTCTAAGTAACTTCACAATCATCGTGGTAAAAGCTGAGGAAAGGATTAAATAGATTAAATCATATGCGTAGCGTAGATCAGCGCCGCGGTTCCAATCAAATTTATGAATATGTCTAATGATGGCCCGGCGGCATCTTTCAGCGGGTCGCCAACCGTGTCGCCTATAATTGACGCCACATATGCCGTGTCTTCCCTCTCCTTTCTTCCACCGGTCTCGATGCCTTTTTTAGCGTTATCCCATGCCGCGCCACTTATACACATGATCAGCGAGAGCGGTAATGTTGTAACTAGGTTTCCGACAATAAAGCCTCCCATGGCTTCCGGGCCTAGAAGCAACCCAACGGTGAACGGCGCAATAATTGAGAGTAGCGCTGGATAAAACATTCCTTTTAGGGCGGCTTTTGAGCTTATGTCTATGCATCGGATGTAGATAGGTTTGCGTCCACCTTCTTTGCGTTTGGAGTTGCCTTCAAATTGCTTTCGAACAGCGTCGATCATTATATGGGCAGCTTTACTAACCGCTTTTATCACTAGTGAGCAGAGGACGAATGATATGGATCCGCCGATGAGCATCCCGGCTACCACTAAAGGGTTCACAACATTAATAGCGTTTAGCTTTGCAGCGCTCAAGTAAGCTGAGAAGATCGCGACTTGCGCTAGCGCTGAGGTCCCGATGGCGTAAACCTTGCATGTTGCCTTGGTCATGTTGCCGATGGAGTCAAGAATATCCATCGTCTTACGCAGGTCCGCGTTGATCTTCGACATTGTTATTAAACCATTCGCGTTGTCGACTATGGGTCCGTAGGCTGATATTGAGACAAACGTCGCCATCGTGGAGAGGAAGCCGACTGCTGAAAGCGTTATGCCATACAATCCCCCAAAGTGATAAGCCAGCAGGATAACTGATGAAAGAATTAGGGCGGGCGTTAGGACCGCCTCTAGACCCGCAGACAAACCGGTTAGAATGTTTATGGCGGGTCCTGATCTAGAGGCAAACATAATACTCTTAACAACTTTTCCTCCAGGCGAAGTGTAGTGATTGGTTGTATGGGCTAGAAGCAATATCGCTATAATTCCAGCTAGTGTCGCATAAAATGCTTCTAAGTCGCCAAAAAGTATCCGTGATATTACAGCCGAGAACATGGATGCTAAAAGCGCCGGAATATATATTCCCAAGTATACGGATCTCTTTAAGTCTCTGCTTAAACCCACAGATAGAAAGAGACCTATTGCCGAAGATATGAGGCCAGCTCCAAGAATCAACAGTGGATAAGTTAGCCCCGCAACTCCGCGCGTAGAAGCACCAAGGATCATCGCCGCGATGAGCGCGCAGACGTAAGACTGGAATACATCTGAGCCTGTGCCGGCGACATCGCCAACATTGTCGCCAACCTGATCCGCGATTACAGCTGGGTTACGTGGGTCATCTTCTGGGAGACCTATCTCAACCTTGCCGACTAGATCCGCGCTTATATCTGCTGCTTTAGTATATATTCCTCCACCTACACG
>JAOAJJ010000214.1 GCA_026414245.1 Candidatus Bathyarchaeota archaeon | reverse complement strand
CTAGTGAATCAAGCAAAAAATTAACATCTATCGCTCGCTTAAGGTGGAAGTTCCCTCACTCTGTCGCTCCAAGGGCTAACGTGAGTTTTGATATATCAAACTTCGGTTTACCATCAACATAGCAAAGACCAAAACAAGCATGCACTGGGCTATTTTCGCTCTTAATTTTCGTATGGAATGGGTTGTCCCGCCACTCATAGATAAGTACACATTTTATTCTACCTGAATAATCCTTATTTACTCGACTGATTAAGTTTGCTAGATGAAGATAAACCTTCATGAAATTGTCTTTGTCCTGAATAGGCATTATCTTTCCATCCGCGGCTTCAATTACATTGACTTCTTCACCCTTATCTATAAACTTAAAGTCCACTCCAGCGTGGATCCCAACTTCACTTAGTATTAAACATTTATCGTATTTTTCTAGTTCGTTGAGGAGATATCGAAGCATAAGTTCAAATTTCACTAATCTTAAGTTGGTTTCTTTCTCATTAGTTAAAAAATCCCTGTTATGTCTAAAGGCATCAAGAGTAAACCAGTCTTTAGCTTCCATAGGATAGCAGTTAGCGGAATAAATATCGACTGCTTCAACAATTGGCACAACATACTCTTGTAGTTTTCCATCGGCTCCAAGCCCAAACCCCTCCATTGCATATGTTACTGGAACATTGAAACCGTATTCTCTTATAATTTTTCTTGTCTCGGTTATCAGGTTTGAGAGGGAAAATGCAAGTCTACCAGTAAACTTCCAATTAGGAATATTTCCTTTCATATACTCTCTAAGTTCATTCCCCAAACATATAGCGATCAAAGGAATATTTAAGTTAAGAGTCTTTAAAATCTGGTCTTGCCTAATCTCATCTCGCCAATTCTTTAAGAGCCCTACCGGGTTTATGTCTATCCCCGCGTATAAGCTCATATTTAATTTCGCCAGTATATTCGCTATTCTCTCACTATGCTCGCAATCATATGTCCTAGCAGCTTTGATGCCAACCTTTACAGCGTTAGCAAAACCTGAATCTTCAATTCTTTCTATCCCAGAAGGATGAAACCACGCGCCCACTATCATTGTGTAAACCCTCGCATCATCCTAATTCTCCTTCTCAATATGGAAGAATCCAAATATTCTTCAATATTAATTTAATCGCCACACTTATAGTTATGAGTAAACCTGTTCCCAAGGATAAACCTGCGACAACAGTATTCCTGAAGGATATCCAAAAACTTCTTCCTATCCTATACTCGATGATTTTTCCAATCATCATTCCCAGTAGAAGAGATGTTGGGTATGGTATTGGTTGAGACATCCCGGAGGCTAAAGCTATTAGAGGAATACTAAGCGATGCTAGCTCACTGAAAACAAATATTCCAGAGGCTATTATAAATGAAATTAGAAACGCTAAGGGGTTAAGTAATCCTCCGGATTCCCTAGTTCCCATAGAGATGAATAGCCGAAGCCACTGAGCTTGAACTGGCCAATAAATATTGGTTCCAGGATACACGTTTGAAGGCATTGGTGCAATACTCCAAAAAACTGAGACATAGATGAAGCTCATAAGCCAAGCTATTGGAAAAACTATGAAATATGCCTTATACATACTTTTTGATGAAGCGTTACAGATTTGCCCAACCTTCATGAAATAGCAAAAATCGGCTCCAAAAGTTGTTATGATGAGTGGTGCGAACCAGACATGAGCATTATTAAAGCCTGTTAAATTCATGTAGGCAATAAATAATCCCTCTTTTAAATATGGGACATCCTGTTTAATACCGATAACACCATATGATCTAGTTCCAACTAACGTGTAGATAAATGACCACCCTGACGACAGTAGCAACGTCATCAAAATAAATGTTAAAGGCAAATTAGGCACCAAATAGTTTAAAAGCGCAACAGAACCCATTGTGGAGCTAAAGAAAAGAAGCAGAAGCAATATTAGCGGATAATTGTCTATCTCTCTACTCGAACCGATTCTCAAGAGACTCTTTAATGAACCGATGAAAATTTTAGGTCTCCTTAATATGGGTAAAATTCCAGCCGCCACCGAGAAGCCGATGAGTGGGCTGACCCATACCTGAAAGAGAGAACGCTGATAAATTGTTAACAGAGATGAGCCGGGTGACCAGTAACTGAAGACGCCTCTAAACCATGGTATTGTGGAGGAGGGACTAGTCAAATAATTTCCGAGAAAGTATAAAGCAAAACCGCCAGCGAACGCCGCTAAAACTACGTTTGGAGGCAGAATGAAACCTAGTGATAAAGTCAAGATATCGGTTTGCGACTCCTAAAGAAAGTTAATAGAGAAAGCATGTGAGGAGGAGACTGAAATTTTCTGAGACCTA
>JAOAJJ010000213.1 GCA_026414245.1 Candidatus Bathyarchaeota archaeon | reverse complement strand
TTGGCTGCGCTGGGGAGGAAAAGGATGCTTAACCTCACACTTATAGCGCAGGGCATAAGGGGGGAGATAGGCGTAAACGCGGCTGTCAGAAGAAACATAAACACCCACTTCTTCGGTAGGATACATCCGTTAGACGCTAGCGGTGAGGGTGGAGCCTCAGAGTGGCTATCACCGTACGGCATATCGGCAAGCCATCTACTTCAGCTTAAGCCGGGAAGATTCTACTTCGCCGGAGCCATGAACCCTTCCCCGGTGCCACTGTTAATAACGTATAGTTCACCGGCTGGGTGATAGAGTTATGGCTGGCGCTGAAGAACTGCCAGAATGGATTAAGCTCCCAATAGATTTACAGCACGGCTTCTTTAGGCTGGCGGAAAAAGAAGCGGAAGTCTTATCAAACATAGTTAACAGCATTAACAGTATACTAAAAGTCCTTGAGGTGGAAGTTTCCCCCCATTTGCATTCTTTCCCAGATCAGGTTAAAAAGTCTATTGTTGCGGCGGTTGATAGCTCAAGGTCGCCTAGACTAAGCGAGAGGCTTGGCATGAGATATGGGGTTTACGCCACTGGAGCAGTGTATTTAAGAGGGGCTGAAAGACTATGTGAAAAATTTGAGCCGGGAGCCTTCAGATGTAGGCAGGCGCTCTCCAGAGATAGCAGTAAGATTCTTTTTGACCTTGAAACATTGCTATGTGAAAGAAGGGTTGCTTTAGAAGCCTTAGATCACTGCGATATACTCTTCATAGATGGAAGCTTCTACAGCTTTGTTTATCAGGCACTAGATCTGGAGAAGAGCGGCAGATTTGAGGGGGAAGAGAGGAACCTTGTAAACGAGATCTTTGATATAAGTGAGAGGCTTAGGGAAAGCGGAAAAGTTTTAGGAGTAATTAAGAGGAGTCGTTCTAGGGTTTTGGGAGGCTTCATGTTTAAAGAATATGGTAACAAAGAGTTCGTAAACCTGCTGGATAAACACGCGCTCTCTCTAATTATGCCGGAAAAATCCTTCTTCGAGTATAGAGATATTATAGGCGAGAAAACAGTGTTGCTCTATACGAGAATAGCTTATTTAGTCTCCATGGGACAGTTTGGCGAGGATCTACAGAAATTGCAGAAGATGGCTGAGAGAGGGGTTTACGAGCCATTCGAGAAGCTGGATCTGCCGAAAGATGGCTTCAACAAGATGAGGAGGGCGCAGGTTAGATTTAGCGGTGAAGCACCTCCCTGCGAGATAGAATATCCATCCAATATTGACATTAGAGAAGTACTTTCAGAAGAAGGTCTATTTAGCGAGGACACAAACCTACCCGTAGCTCTAGATTTAGTGGACAGTCTAGTGAACATATCCTCAAAGTTCACTGAAGAGTTTGTATCAGAGATCGAGGGCAGAGTTATCGAAAAAATGGTTAGAGATGGAAGAAGCCTGAAATCTATAAGAACATTCTTCACGTTTTTAAATCCGCAAAAACCATTTTAGCTGAATACTACCCTAACTGAAAATAGTTCTTCTTCAGAAAAACGTTATATTGAAATCCATTTAGTATTATTCCAGGGAGGAAATTTTTCGATGGAAATCTTCAAGGTGGTATCGGAAAGGAGAAGCATTAGAAAATATAGGAGGGAAAATATACCGGAAGAAGTTCTAGAGAGAATCCTAGAGGCAGGTAGACTCGCCCCATCAGCAGCTAATAGGCAGCCATGGTATTTCATAGTGGTTAAAGATGAAGAGATTAAAGGCAAATTGGTCGACGCATGCAGAGGGCAGAAATTTGTCGGTGAAGCTGGAGTGGTCGTGGCTATTTTAGGCGACCCAAACGCCTCAAGATGGTATAGGCAGGATCCATTCATAGCGGCAAGCTTCATGACCCTAGAAGCCCATGAGGAGGGGCTGGGTGTCTGCTGGATAGGCGCATTTGAAGAGGATAAGGTTAAACAGATCTTAAAGATACCCGAGAACCTTTCAGTAATAATACTTTTAACGATAGGTTTCCCAGACGAGAAGCCGCCTCCTAGACCTAGAAAGCCTAGAGAAGAAATATTCTTCCTCAATGTTTACGGCGAAACATATCCATTCAAAACTTAATAGCAAACTTGAAACCCACATATCCTTCCCCTTTATTTTCCCACATAAGGTTTTAACTTAAAAGGGCTCCATCTACGGCTTGACCCCCGCAATCTCCTTCACCTTCACCAAGTTCTCTAGGTCGCTTCTAACACCATTTCTAGGGGTTTCAAGTATTAGTGGTAGGCTTATAAGCTTGCTACGCAGAATGCTTCTGAAACCCTTCTCCCCAATCTTCCCCAAACCTATATGTTCATGGCGGTCTATACGTGAGTTTAAGTCGCCGCGGGAGTCGTTTAAATGGATCAGCTTTAGTT
>JAOAJJ010000212.1 GCA_026414245.1 Candidatus Bathyarchaeota archaeon | reverse complement strand
TACGGCGACAGCCTATTTGAGAAAGCCTTTGAGGAAGCGGAGAAAAGGAAGGCTGAAATGCTGAGAAGCCTTTAAAGAGACTTCATTGCTTGAAGACCCCCCTCGCCTTAAGAAGAATGATGAGCACCGCGAATATCAGGCTGGAGTATGTGAGTAAAGCTACTAATGGAGCGAAGTAGGCTGTCAGTAGAGCCGCCAATAGAATTAGATATCTAGCTTCAACAAATATTTTTTCTCCGCTGACCCCAACCCTATAAATTAAATTGGCGAGATCCCAAAAAGGCTTCAGGAAAATATTATTGGGGTCAATATTGTCCATAGCTCTCTCAAACTCGCTTACTAGCGGCCAATACCTGTATAGATCAGGTATGTTGAAGCCGAAAGCGTTAAGTTTCTCTGCGACACTCTCGTTTGCGGCCGCGCTTAAATAGTAGCAGAGCGCCACATTATCTCTAACAGTTCTTCCACTCAAGGTCTTAAAGAACTTGGAGTAATAGTTTAAGCCGCCGTATTCCGCAGCTAGCCTGCTAATAACGTAGTATGCCGCTGTATAGAGGATGCTTAAATCTCTCGGCGCATTCGAAGGCGTCCAGTCGGCTAGGAAACCTAAATTATTTCCATATATCGATATTAAATGCTCAACTCCTTTCTCAATATCATTTTTGATCATCTTCGCTCCCTCATAACTTAATCCTTCAGCTATTTCTATGCTAGCGTACTGCGCTACTCCCTCATGGAACCATAGGAGATGTTGGGGTGAGATCCCGGCTTTCCAGAGGAAGTGGTGGATGAGCTCATGGAGAGCTATGACCTCCAAGTAGCCTTCAACATACCTTGCGAATATTATGTTCACATATATGTCGCCTAGTTCTCCGCCCGAGAAGGGCACGTAACCCCCAATTGACATAAGGGAATTAAAGTCCGGAACAAAAAACCTTACGGTTACGCTCTTATCATCCGGGGGCGAATGCTCCCTAAGCGTAGCATTAAATAGGTTGGTAAGCGTACTATATGTCAGGTTGTAGAGGTTTAAAATCTTCCGGGCATAAGGCTCATAACGCTTAACAGTGTTGAACCTAAAGACCCCGCTGTCGAGAATAATTAGGTCAGGCTCCTTATCAAAGACTCTAAAGCCTACCTGTATACGTAGGAGGTTTTCGGTCGTCGGCATATCCCTAAACAAAACGAAGCTCGAGTTGGATAGTGTTTTATCCGGTTTATATAGGCTTCTCCCTATCGCTAGAGCCTCATTTAAATCAGCCTTAAACTTCGATGGAAAAATGACCGCCGCCTCAATTTCACTCCCCTCTTTAAAGCCTATCTGAGGCGAATAGAAGATACCATGCATAGACTCTGTTTCAACCACCATGGCGGCTAAAGAAAAATTATATTCAATTATGAGCTCAAATTCACCTTCATCAGAAACGAATTGGAAGTCTAACACCTTGTAAAAATAATATTGGGAATCAGCGTACTTCTCCGGCTCCCCAAGCGTCCACCGGTAAACTCTCCCCTTAACAGTATAATTTAGCCACTCAGAAAACCTCGGCACAAAGATCCAAGAGGACCCGTTCGCCCTATTGGCGTGAAACCTTACCCTAACAATTGCACCTCCCTCCTCATCAATGATAAAATCGTATCTGAGACGCTCGGGGCTTTGGAGATATACTAGGCTTATCGGATTCATGTGGTGATTTGAAGCGTGTAAAACTACATGCATATTTAATAAGGAAATTAGGATGATTGCTCGCATAAGTAGAAGCGCATATCCCATCCGAAAGTCTCCTGCAAAATTTTTAAAGAAAAGAAGAATTATTAAGGTTTACTCAGGCAGAGCTCTGCATAAATACATCAACTAGCTTTATATAGAGGTAATAGCAAAGTTTATATCGGGAAAACACTATCAAAAAATTTTGCTGAAAAACGGGACATGCACCCCCTCAACCCAATGTTGAGGGGGGAAGGGTGAAAGTGAGAGATAACCTCTCACAATGAACACCACGCATAGGCTCAACATCAAACAGACGCCGAATCCGAGTAGACCCGACACGCCGTCGCCGTCTGGTGGATGGCTCGGCTTGGGCGCCGAAGAAGGGCGTGGCAAGCTGCGATAAGCCCCGGGGAGGCGCATGCAGCCTTCGATCCGGGGATACCCGAATGGGACTTCCTACCATGGAGGTTTTAACCCCCATGGTGCTCCCACCTCCCCTCGGGGAGGGGGAGCGGGAACCCCCCGAACGGAAACATCCTAGTAGGGTGAGGAAAAGAAATCAATTGAGATTCCCTGAGTAGCGGCGAGCGAAAAGGGA
>JAOAJJ010000211.1 GCA_026414245.1 Candidatus Bathyarchaeota archaeon | reverse complement strand
TGTGTATAAGAGACAGTTATAATATTTGTAATTTTTGTAATCTACCATTATTTCGATCTTCCCTTTTTTGTTCACATGGATCTTCTCCGCTTGTAGAGCCCAATCCGTTGTCCTCTGAGCCCCCTTCTCATCCTGTAGCTTAGCTACGGCATTGTATGCAGGATACATTTCGTTAACCTCATAGGTTTCTCCATTTATAGCCTCCTGAAGGTTCTCCGCTGTGCCACGTATCATACCTAGAACATTATAGTGGTTGGCGGCGTGAACCATCTCAGCGTATGCTATAGCCCTAAACAGCCTAGCAACATTCTTAAATCCTTCTTCCTCAGCCTTCTCCGCGAAAATTAGGTAGCGCATATGTGCTTGGCTTTCGCCAGCAAAGGCATTCTTCAAATTGTCTTCAGTCATCTTCCTCATGATACATCCCCTCAATAATTATTTTTCATTTCCAAGCAATAAAATTATATTTTATACGAATTTAAAATCTTTATGTATGTTTTTCATAATAAAATTGACTAAAAATGATGAAAAATGGAGGGAAAACATTATGGATAGTACTGATTTAGCAATCTTAAAGCTCCTCCAAAAGGATGCCAGTATGCCCTTCACGGAGGTTGCGCGTAGGATTGGGGTAAGCGAATCCACTGTTAGGAAGAGGGTGGAGAAGCTGGTGCGGGATGGCGTAATAAAGAAGTTTACAGTAATCGTTGAGCCATATAAAATGGGTTTTAACGCTGTCGCTATAGTAGGCGTGGATGTGGAGCCCTCAAAGCTCCTAGAGGTATCCCAGAAGATATGCGAGCTGCCTGAAGCAAAATATGTAGCTACTTCGACTGGGGATCACATGATTATGGCTGAGATATGGGCTAAGGATACGAGAGATCTAGCTAGAATAGTCTCGGAGAAGATAGGTGTAATAGATGGTGTTAAGAGGGTTTGCCCATCAATAATATTGGAGAAGCTGAAGGAGTGATATGAGCGATGAGCGTTAATGGGGGAGTTTGCTGCTTCACTTTAGTCTCAATGGATACAAAAACATCAACGTAACATTAAGTTTCTCTTCCCTAAACTAGTTCTCAGCCCTTTCTTTCCCCAAGCTGCCTAATGAACCGCTCCAATATAGCATTTAATATAATCTCCACGCATTCTTCCGGGGTGAGCTTATCCGAGTCTACTACGACCTCCGGATTTAATGGCTCCTCATATGGTGCACCTAACCCCGGTACCGTTTTGCTCTCGCCTCTAAAAGCTTTAGCGTAAACCTCTTTAGGCGCACCGTAAGCGTCTAATCCGCGCCCAGCTTCCCTCCTAATACAGGCTTCTAAGGGGCATTTAAGGTATGCTTCCATGAATAATTGTATCTGGCTCCTAGCGTTATCACGGTACCTGCGCCTATTACCGGTAGCGTCGATAATCACGTTTACACCATTCTCCGTCAGGATCCTAGCGATATAGACAAGCGTGCCATAAACGATGTCACGCTCCTCCTCAGTATACTTGGGGCTAGGCGTCATAACCCTACGCAGATCATCAGAGGAAAGAACGTAAACATGAACGCCCATCGACTTAAGCCTATCAGCCAACAAACGCGCAACAGTAGACTTGCCGCTACCAGGCAAACCAGTAACCCAAATACACCAGCCACTATTAAGCATGATTATCCCTTCTTTCGGCGTGCAATTATCAATCCATATATTCCATGATAGCCTATCAGTAGACCTGCAAATGACGATATGAACGTAATTATTGATAGAACATATGATTTCTCTATGACCCCGATAACCATAAGAAAAGATATGAGGAAGCTCGCAACTAACATTACTCCTCCAACTATTATCTCAACGTATTCCCTTTGTATGTTAACCATAAAGCCAGCACTTCACATAATGTCTTTTACTGGCTTCTATTAATGGGGGCTCCTTAGTGTCACATACCCCCTTCATGAAGTTTGGGCATCTTGGATTGAAGCGGCAGCCGGATGGTGGATTTATTAGATTAGGTGGTTCACCAGCCGGCACATCTCTAATTATGAATCGATTCGCTGGATCTGGATCCGGTATGACGTTGAGTAAAGCCCTAGTGTAAGGATGTAACGGATTGGTTAATATCTCCCTCGTCTCCGCAAACTCAAAAATATGGGCAGCATACATTATGTAAATTTTCTCTGAGAAATATTTTGTTGTGGAAAGGTCATGCGTTATATATATTATGCTCAAATTATATTTTTGCTGTAGTTCACGGAGCAGATTCAGAATCTCTATTCTAACCGACGCGTCTAGCATGGAGACAGGTTCATCGGCAACTATCATTTTTGGCTCTAAGATTGTGGCTCTAGCTATAACTAGTCTCTGCTGCTGCCCCCCACTCAACATATGCGGATAC
>JAOAJJ010000020.1:5172-11723 GCA_026414245.1 Candidatus Bathyarchaeota archaeon | reverse complement strand
CATCTAAGACTAAAAATTGTTGAGGGTGTCATCCGTCAACTTAATGAGCCGGTAAACTCCCTAAAATACATGGTTATATTGAAATGAAGAGGTCGGTAAAAAGAGAGTTAAAGGAGTGGTTGCTTGGAGCTGAGAGAGTTGCCGTAGTGGGGATCGGAAACCCCATCCGTATGGACGATTATATTGGAGTAATTATAACCCGCGGTCTACATGGAAAAGTGTCTGAGAAAGTTCTTTTAGTCGAATGCGAAACAGCTCCAGAAAACCATATACAACAGATAGTGGATTTTAAGCCAACACATATACTTTTAATAGACGCTGCACTCCTAGGCCTAAAACCCGGAGAAGTGAAACTTTTTAAGCCTAAAAACATGAAGTTTTTCTCAGCGTTTTCAACTCATATTCTATCCCTCCAAATTTTCTGCGAGTATCTTGCTAGAATGACGAATGCGAAAATAATGTTTCTTTTAGTGCAGCCCAAAGAGACGGGTTTCGGTGAGGAGCTAACCCTAGAGGTTCTCTCTTCGGGAAAAGAGATTGTGAGCTTCTTATCTGAAAACCTTCCCCGATAAAGCAACAAATGAAGCGGACAATAGATAATGATCATCTGACAATAGTAAAAGATAAATTATTTATTCCTTTTCTCTTTCTCTAAAATAAGAGACTGCTAACAGTGGTAAAAATTACGTCTAATGTTTACGGAGAGAATTTAAATGTTGAATGAGAGAAGCGTAAAGATACGTGATGAGTATTGTAGCAGATGCATCATATGCTCTTCAATATGCCCTTTTGAAGCAATATCCTTTAATAGAGAATCTGGAGAGGTGGCTTTAGATATTGAGAAGTGTCAAGTTTGCGGAATATGTTTCAGCGCGTGCCCATCATCATCCATAGAAATAGCCTATTATAAAGTCGCCCTCCTCTCTGAACACGTTGAAAAGATGCGGAAAAATAACCTAGTATTAATGTGTAGGGGGGCAATAATAAGACCCGAGTTAAGAGAGAGCTTGAGGAAGAATGGAGCACTAGATGACTGGGCTCAATTATATGTGCCATGCGTTAGTCGAATACCGCCAGAGTTCTTGCTTAAAGTGATAGAGGCTGGTGTGAAAAGGATATTGATTATACCCTGCGAAGACAATAAGTGCCGGTTTAAAGTTGGGAGCAATATAAGCGTATCCCGCTTTCTATTACTACAGAAACTGCTCAGCCAGATCGGATTAAACAGCGATGCTTTGTCATTCGTGAGGAGCTCTATAAAAGCATACATTAATAAATATCGGTGTATAGGTTGCGGAAACTGCGCGTATACATGCCCAAATAGCGCAATAAAGATTATGCCGCCGGGCGTGGCGCAACTCGATGAAGCTTCTTGCTCCGGCTGCGGTGCATGTGTAGCTGTTTGCCCGTCTCTAGCGATCAACTTAGAGGGGTTTGAAAACAACTTAATCTTAGAAACCATCTCTAAACATCGCTCATTCATTAGCGAGGCAAAATCGAGGGGTTATGGCCCGATGATAGCTGTATTCTATTGTCAGTGGGCCAACTTCCCAACGCCAGATACTCATCGCTCTTACGTTAGGGAGAACATTGCGTTTTTTGAGATCCCATGCTCAAGCATGATTAACCCACTATATGTTCTCCATGCTTTCAGTGAGGGGTTTGATGGTGTTCTAATATTAGCCTGCAAAAAAGGCGAGTGTAAATTTGAGAGGGGTAATGAGCTGGCTGAAAGGCATATAATTGCGCTTAAAAGTCTTCTCAGACAAGTTAACCTTGAAAATAGGCTTGAAATATGCTTCGCATCGCCAAAATATTTAGGGGAGATAGATGATCAAATTAAATTATTCATGAGTAAAATACACCTATAAGTGAGGGTCCATATGATAATTGTTAAAGAGAAGCCTTTAAACGAAATACTGGGCTTTCTACTACCCTACGAAAGCGTACTCGTCGTTGGCTGCGACGGTTGTACTCAGCCTCCGAGAGGATTAAGGGAAGCGATGACCTACGCTATGCTTATCGAGATGGGAGCTAAACTTAAGGGTAAAACCAACCTTAAATGCAGAGCTACCACTATACCTATGCAATGCGATAACCACATTTGCTCGACAACCCTAACGCCGCAGCTGGAAGGCATCAATGCAATTCTGTCTCTCGCATGCGGCGTCGGCGTTCAAACCCTAGTGGAAGTTTTCCCAGAAATCCCGGTTTACCCAGGTCAAAATACCGTCTTCATCGGCTCACAGGAAAGAGAAGGCGGCATAATGCATGAAAAGTGTAAGGCTTGCGGGGAATGCTTATTAGGAGAGACAGGCGGCATATGCCCAATAACTAACTGCCCAAAGGGCATATTAAATGGTCCTTGCGGTGGATGCGTTGATGGAAAATGTGAGGTCCCATTCGAAGTAAGAGATGAAACTGGAAAAGTTATAAAGACTATCGCTAAAGACTGCGCATGGTATTTAATTTACCAAAGGCTGAAGAAGCTGAATAGACTAGACTTGTTTAGGAAGTATAGGCCCCCAAGGAACAGGGTCATTTCAAGTTCACCAAGGCTTCTGGAGGTTGTCTAAGGATGGTTCAAGCCTTCTCTAACTTGATGAAAAACATACTTGATGGAAAATTTGTGTATACTGGGGAACTAGAGCCCCATAAGGCGATAGACTTATCCGAAGTTATTTCTTGGGCGAAAACATTGAAGGAGACTGGGAGAATAGTTGCAGCAAACGTCACAGACAATCCAAAGAGCTTGGGCGCCATAAGCAGTCTCGTTGCAAGCTATGTAATCCAGAGGGAGACAGGGCTCGAAGTAATATATCAGCTTAGATGCAGCGATAGGAACCGCCTAGCGCTCGTTTCAGACTTATTGGGTGCGGCAGCCTTAGGCATAAGGAATGTTTTAGCGCTAACAGGCGATCACACTAGGCAAGGCGATATGCCGACAGCTATGCCGGTATATGATTTAGATGGAACGCAGCTCGTGGACTTGATGCATAGAATGGTCTATGAGGGCAGAGACATCGATGGAAACGAGATTCATGGGCCGCGCCCACAGTTTAACATTGGGGCAGCAGCAAACCCGAATTTCAAGCCTCTGGAAGTCGAAGTCCTTAAGATTGAGCGTAAAGCTGAGGTTGGGGCGGAGTTCTTCCAGACGCAGGTTGTTTTTGACGTTAATGTTGCGTTAGACTTTCTAGACGCTGTTAGGCATATAGATGCCGCGTTTCTAATAGGAATATTTCCGCCAAGATCATATGGTCAAGCAGAATACTTCGCTAAGCATGTTCCCGGGGTTCAGGTTCCAGCAGAGTTCCTAGATAACCTCAAGAAGATCTCTGAGATATCTGATAAAAAAGAGCGAAGAAAGAGGTTTGATGAGTATAATATAGAATACTTTTTCGACTTCATAAGGGCTGTGAAAAAGAAGCCGTCCTGTAAGGGCATTCATATAATGGCTGTGGGTTATCCCGAGGTTGTCGGCCCGCTGATTGAGCGCGTTGAGGGCGCATAGCTAAGCCTAACTAGACAGCGTGGAGAAAACAGCTATACTTCTACTTTCCTGAAAGCTTCACATCCTTAATTTTCACAGCTGGAAAGAAGTGGCCTTTGCCGAATGTCCGTCCCTCCTTAGATATCATCTCGATGTTCTTGAATAGATCTAATATGTGTCCGCCAGCCATCAGATTCTTCACGGGATGCTTTTTCACCCCGTCTTCCACCAGAAAACCTTCGTCTATGGTTGTCGAAAACTCCCCTGAAACCATATTGGGCGAGAAAGATGCGTTCTGAACCAGAATACCCCTCTTTGTCTCAGAAATGATCTCGTCTAAAGCGCTATCTCCAGGCTTAACTCTAATGTTGCTCGGTCCAGCGCCAACGTTCCCACTGTAGCCGCCTCTAATAGCGTGACCAGTCGACTTAACATTCATTATCCCAGCGGAATAAGAGTTGTGAAGGAATGAGAGAACCCTGCCCTTCTCCACAACCCTTAACGGTTTTTTTGGAACCCCCTCGCCATCATATGTGCTGCTAGCTATAGCCCCGGGGATTGTTCCATCGTCAAGAACCTCAAGGTCTTCTGGACCTATCTGCTTACCCAAAGTATTGGAGGCGAATGTTCTCCCCTTAGCGGCTGCTTCGCCCGACAACGCCGATAGCAGGCTGGAGAATAATGAGGCAGATGCTTCTGGGAGCAAAATCAGCGGTAGAAAGCCGCTTTCAATTCTTCTAGAGCCAAACTGCGCTATCGCTTTTTCGGCAGCCTGCCTCCCAATCCAATGTGGATCTATCTCGCTCAGTGATACAGCGTAGTCAAATTCGTAGGAGCTCCCTACATCGCCCCCCTCCCTATATATTGGTTGAATATAGGCTGATGCTAAAGTCTTTTCCACCTCAACCGCCACACCAGTCGACGCCACCAAATATCCTCTAGCATGGCTGGCACCGAAACCGCCGAAAAACGTTGCGCCTCCCCGAACCCTCTCAGCCGCATCAATCATCTCTTTCGAAAATCCGCCAGCCTCCTCGAGAGTTAAGTGGACTATTGCGCTATCACATAACCCGGAAACTTCCGGAGCCTTGGATGGTCCAGGTATACCTTTAAAGTATGGGTCTGGCTGCGCGGCTCTAGCGAACCCAACAGCCTTCTTAACTGTTGCCTCTACGTCGGTATCCTCTAGGCTTTGTGAGAAGGCTACGCCCATACCTTTATTTTTGAAGACTCTAACTCCTATGCCGACATCTACTCTCGAATAGGCTTCCCTAATCCCCCTACCGAGGATGCTAATGCTTAAAGTCCTAGAGAAGGACGCGAAGACATCGTAGAAGTCTACGTCGAGCTTGGAGAGGAGGCGGGCGGCCTTTTCAACGGGTGTAAATATATCTACTCCACTCACATTTATCTCCTCCCACCGACAACTATACCATCTATCCTAAAATGCGGTGCTCCAGCGTCAACAAACATGCTCTGCCCGGATTTACCGCACATTCCAGGCATCTCCACCTTCAGGTCTCTCCCCACAGCGGTTATGTTCTTTAGGGCTTCAAGGGTTAATCCGCTTACGGCAACATCTCTTAAACGCTCCGTGAACTCGCCTCCCCTTATCAGCCATGCTTCCTCAACCTTACATGTGAACTGGCCTTTCTCTGATTCAACATAACCATACTGGGAGCCGGAGAGATAAACGCCGACATCAACATCTTCAAGAATTTCTTCGAGGCTCATGTCTCCCGGCGCAAGATATGTGTTTGACATGCGCACGATAGGCGGATAGTGATGCGACTGAGCCCTAGCGCTCCCTTCGGGTTTGCCGCCAAGTTTAGCGGCGGATTCCAGCGAATGCAGAAAACCGACTAAAACTCCGTTTCTTATTATCGTGTGAGGTCTAGCCCTAACCCCCTCATGATCATAGGTGAAGCGCCCATAGCTGTCCCTCGTTGGGTCATCAATTATCGTTACGAGGTCGCTCGCTATCTTCTGCCCCATTTTGTCGGATATTATTGACCCCCCACTAAAAACTAAGTCGCCTTCACTGTTATGCCCAATAGCCTCGTGGACAAATAAGCCTCCAACCTTAGGATCCACGACGACCGTATACATGCCTCTAGGAGGGGGATGTGCACCCAGTAGGTCGACGGCTCTCTTCGCAGCCTTTAGGGAGAAGTCTTCCGCGGAAATATTTTCAATTAACTCGTATCCGGCTACATTACCGATCCTTTCATATCCTTCCTGCATGTTATCGCCCTCCTTCGCTATTACCCGACACGATATAAGTATTCTCGGAGCAATCTCCTCGACAAAGGTTCCAAGGGAATTGCATACGGCAACCTTAGTTAAAACATCTCTATAATTTACAAACACGTCTTTCACCCTATCGCTAAAACCCCTCGCAGCCTTCTCCAACTCAAGAACCCTCTTAACTTTCCCCTCCGGATCAATGTCTTCCGGGTTAATCTTAACCTCATGTTTAATAGAGTCAACCGAGGGTTCAACCTCAATTATTCTCGCTTCCTCCCCGGAGTAAGCGGTTATGGATCTAGCGCATCCTATAGCGTCTGTTAAAGCTTTCTCAGCGCTCTCCTTTGTGACAACGTTAGTTGATGCGAACCCCCAGCGCCCATCCACAATAACCCTTACCCCTATACCCCTCAAAATTCCTGAAGAGAGAACCTTTGCTACACCATTTTCAACACCTATACCGCTACTTCTCTCCTCAAAGTATCTGACTTCACAGAAGCTGGCTCCTTTAGCCAATCCGCCCTCAACAATCGATTCAAGAAGATCCCTCAAAATAGGCACCAACCATGGCTAATAATGCTTAATGAATTACTGGACGGGAAACATATAAGGTTAACTAGATCCATCTAAACCTTCGCTGAACCAAAATTTAAATAAGGAAGATTAAGCGCCGCCCAGCTAGGTTCTTTGCCTCCGGAATCAAAACTTGACGACTATTTTCTTCCCTTTATAGCGTACTGTTCGGTCAGGTTCAGCTTCTTCTAACCCCACGCCATGAGTCTCCTTAACCAGCACCTGTCTCTTATACACA
>JAOAJJ010000020.1:0-5162 GCA_026414245.1 Candidatus Bathyarchaeota archaeon | reverse complement strand
GTTCTCTCCTCAAGCATGTTGGGATGCTTACCAGATCTCTTCATTATAGTCAGCGATTTATCTTCCTCCCGCCACTCTAATCGTATCAAGCTATATTTGCCCTTTTCATACTCGTAGGTTTCCCCATCGTCTTCGTAAATGGTGAAGGAGCCGTCCGCACCTGGATAAATCCTGATCTCCATTGGATCCATAGGTTTCTCCCCAGCATATTGAAGAATAGGTCCCATTGGAACAATTGAGCCAGCCCTGACATGAATCGGCAATATGCTAAGCGGTGCAGAAGCATCTATCACCTGTCCACCATCAGCTCTCCTGCCAGTCCAAAAATCATACCAGCCTCCAGATGTTTTTGGTAGATAAACCTTTCTGCTTGGAATGCTTGGGAGGGTGACTGGGCTAACCATAAACGCGGGACCAAACATATATTGATCCTCTATGTTAAGTGCGCGTGGGTCTTCTTTAAAGTCCATTACTAGTGGGCGCATCATCGTGTAGCCTTCACTTGTAACCTTCCATGCAACAGAGTATATATATGGTAGAAGCCTATATCTCAGCTTAATGTATTTTACAAGTATGCTCTCGATTTCAGGTCCAAACATCCATGGCTCCTTAGCATGCGTTGTGCCGTGCACCCTGAAAATTGGGCAGAATGCTCCCCATTGAAACCATCTGACAAAGATCTCCCTGTAAGATTCAGTTTCAGGGTTCCCGCTGAAGAAGCCGCCTATATCAGTTGTCCAGTATGGTATCCCAGATACTGAGAAGTTTAATCCGGCTGGAATCTGTTCTCTAAGAGCGCCCCAATCATGAAGTATATCCCCTGACCATGTTACAGCGGAGTAACGTTGCTGACCAATGAATGATGAGCGCGTAAGTATGAGGACACGCTTATTTGAGACGCTACGCTGTCCCTCATATACAGCCCTAGTAGTCATAAGCGAGTAGGCATTGAGAAATCGGGCTCCTGAACCCATAGCTGTTTTAGTCGAGTGGAAGGGCGTGTAAAATGATGACCATCCAGCGCCTGTCTCAGGCTCAGTTGCATCCAGCCACCATCCATCAATCCCTATCTCAAAGAACGCTTTCCTAATATAATCCCAGTAGAGCTTCCTTGCACCCTCATTAAATGGATCATAACACCTCGTGTTGGGACATATATAGCCTTTACTGGACATGTCTCTGAAAACATCTGTGTTAACGTCAAATGTGGGCCATATGGAGATTAAGACATGTGTATTTAACGCATGTAGATCCTTAACCATTTTAGGCGGATCCGGAAAGTTCTCCTCATCAAACTTGAAAGCGTTCCAGCCATGCTTACCCCAATACATCCAGTCCTGAACTATTATATCTATTGGAATCCCCCTTTCTCTAAAAGTTTTAGCGGTTTTAACGATTTCATCTTGGGTTTTATATCGCTCCTTAGATTGCCAATAGCCATAAGCCCAGATCGGTAAAAGAGGGGCGCTGCCGGTTAACTCTCTGTAGGATGCTATGATGCTATCGATGCTTGGTCCATAAATAAGGTAGTAGTCTACGGTGTCCGCAACCTCAAACCATAATGCAATCTTATCTCCCTCATCGTCTCTGAAACTGTCAAATCTACACATGGAGTAATTATCCCAGAGTATACCGTAACCTCTATTTGAAACGAGGAACGGTATGGCGACATCCCAGTTCTTTTGTATAAGTGTTACTGTGCGACCTTTATAGTTAAAGACCCCCGGGTGCTGACCCAATCCATAAAAGCATTCGTCGCTGGAAACAGAGAACACTTCCTCAGCGTGATAAGTTTTCTCTCCAGCAACATCGGCTGGAATCATAATCCTAGAGTATTCTTTAAGAAGAAGGTTACCTAATGTATCCCGAAAATCCAGGAGCCCTGTTTTTAGATTAACCGATAAAGCAACTTTATCAGTTATTATCGATATTTCTTCAGCCCTCTCTTCAACCCTCCAATTCACGGATCTCAAAGATCTCCTAATTACTGAGAGGCTTTCGCTCACCGATCGTAGCTCGCTCGGCGAGTAAGTCACGCGGATAACATTATCGCTGCATATCTGTAGGCGTAATTCGCCATAAGGCTTTAATTTGAAGAGAACCTCCCTGCTCCTCTTCTTCTTAATATGGGATTCAACCCCGCTCATAGAAATAACCTCTCAAACACGAATTAACTTTAATAGTGGAAATTACTTATAAATGTGAGAGCGAGGATCGTACCGATACGTCTGGGTAGGAAGCCGTTAAATTGGGGGCGGAATGACTTTTCTCTCAGCCGAAGGCTTTTTAGACCATTTAATAAAATCCGCCGATGGCGGCTCATCCACATAAAGCCTTTTTCTAAAAGCCTCCAAAAGATAATTTTCTTTTCCCATAAATTCCGCGTAAGTTAAAACCCTATGACCCATACTTGCCGCGGATTCAATAACTGACCCCATGACGCCGATCCAATTCTCATCCCGCAATAAATGGTGATCAACTATAACCGTTGGAACATGTTTAGCGATCATCTTCAGGTTTCCAATAGCTAAATCTATATCTTCATATTTCATCCTAAAGTCCGCAAGATATATGGGCGGGCCGCCTATTATGGCCACCTGGGGATTTTCTTTGAGGATTATAGATAGGGTTTCCTGCGACATTGGTCCCTGAACATCCGGCGCAAAAAGAATGCGATCGCTTTTATATCTAATTACCGAAATTATAACCCATCCTAAATCAGAGCCCTCAGGCCCATGAAAAACTGGCTTAGAAAAGGATATGGATGTTTCACCGAACACGAACATTCTATTATCGGCGACCTCAAGCTTTCCGGCATGCACACCACTTGTCTTAGCGAAAAGCCATCCGCGGCGTCTTTGGCTAAAGTTCGCATAATCCCTATAACTTTTCGCTAAGACAATCTTACCCCCATAAATTTTCTCAGCTATCTCCGCAGAGCACCAGTTATAAGCCCAATCAGTGAAGGACGGCGTATGATGATCGAAGTGATAGTGGCTCACTGTTATAACTTCAGATTTTTCAGCAAATCTAATGATCTCCTCACGCCTATTCTTGAGGGCTTCGTACTCTTTTGGATGAGGGGGAAGGCCGAAGCGGTTTGGTCCAAGGGAGACGCCGGCATCTAATAAAACTTTGAGGTCTGGAGTTTCAATGTAAGTGCACATAGATCTGACGCCTAAACTCTCGGAGGCGACTGGTATTACCAAAACCTCTTTAAGATCATTGCTCATTTATCTGCACCATAAAAGTCGAGGAAACTAATCTTCGTAGGGAATTTCATAGCTAACGCTAATGTCTGGAAAACGGCTTTTAACATGCTCGATTATATCTAAAACCTGTTCCCTTCTACATTTTATAATAATGATGACGTCGTAATCGCCTTCACTCTGATATTCCATTTCCAAAGTATCAGCCTCACATCACGGTTGTAGGGACACTACACTGCTATCAGGCAGGGTAGGCTCTGCACTCAAGATCTACATCATGGATATTCTCAGAAGGGTCAGATTCATCATCACCTACCATCAAATCTTAAGTGCAGAAGTATTTAAATTGTTTCTTGAAATTTACATTGATTGAGAGAACTGTTAATAAGGAAGA
Organism: Candidatus Bathyarchaeota archaeon; assembly: GCA_026414245.1. Lineage (GTDB taxonomy): Archaea > Thermoproteota > Bathyarchaeia > Bathyarchaeales > DTEX01 > DTEX01. The sequence continues at coordinate 1,559 of JAOAJJ010000020.1, read as the reverse complement.
CTTTCAAAACTATGATAGAGATAAAATTGGTGGAAGCATGCTTTACTGTCCTACATGCGGCACAAAGTTGCCTGAAGAAAAGGGTGTTAAATTCTGCCCAAATTGTGGCAGCTCCATCCACGATGCTTTAAGAAGGATGGAAACAGCTTGGTCCTGCACATTGCAAACAAGAACCATAGTCTTCCTAGCGACTTTACTCCTCTGCTTTACAGCAACTGTTTTCGGCGCTTTAGCAGAAGTTGACCCATTAGAAGCGTCAAATATAAAAAGAGAGATGGACTCTCTTGAAACAGCTATAGAAACAGTTGGGGTTCAAGTTATTTTCGGCAATAATTTTATGCATACGCTAGTAATGTTCGTTCCCATAGTTGGTCCAGGATGGGGTTTTTTCGTCCTATATAACACTGGAAGGGTTTTTGCGGCGATCGCCGCCATAATGAAGATGAATCCAATCTTCCTTCTTTCTCTCACATTCCTGCATCCGTTCGCCTGGATGGAATATATATCTTATGCCCTCGCGATCTCAGAGAGCTTCATATTAGCGTACTCTATAATTAAGCATGGTTTTAAAAGCGAGCTTAAAACTATGTCTATAGTGCTTACGGTATGCTCAGTAATCTTATTGTTGGCGGCAATAATAGAGTTCGCCATAATAAAATTAGCTCTATAGGTAGAACTAGACGGCAGCAATTCACCTCGATTATCTAAATTCCATTATACTATAGGAACTATGTATCTCGAGAAATAAAATGGCTTTTATACCATGCTAAAAACAATATTATATTCAGGTGTTCCGGCTTGAGCTACGAGATGTGGGCTGAAAAATATCGGCCGCGCACTTTAGATGAAATAGTTGATCAAGAGGAGATAGTCGCTAGATTAAAGAGTTTCGTTAACGCCAAAAATATTCCTCACTGCATATTTGCCGGGCCTCCTGGAACTGGAAAGACGACTGCTGCGCTTTGCTTAGCTCACGATCTTTACGGTGAAAACTACCGTGAATATATAATGGAGCTTAATGCGAGTGATGAGAGGGGTATAAATGTTATTAGAGAAACCGTTAAAACTTTCGCTAGGACGAAGCCCATAGGTGAAGTAACATTTAAACTACTGATTTTGGATGAAGCGGACAATATGACTGATGACGCTCAGCAGGCTTTAAGGCGAACGATGGAGCGCTATAGTGAGACGGCACGCTTTATATTGATAGCAAATTATAGCGGTAAGATAATTGAGCCCATTCAATCACGCTGCGCCCCATTTAGATTCACATATTTGCCAGCTGAAGCTGCGGCAAAAAGAATAAGGTATGTATGTGAAAGGGAGAATGTCGATATTACTGATGATGGTGTGGAAGCTATACTGGACCTGAGTGGAGGAGACTTAAGGAAGACTCTAAATATTCTTCAGGCAGCAGCTTCGACTGGTAAAACTGTAACAGCAGATCTAGTTTATGCTGTTGTTGGTAAAGCTAACCCGGCAGATATTAGGGAAATGATGCTCATGGCTTTAAACGGCGACTTCATAACTGCGAGGAATAAGCTTAGGGAGCTAACCCG
>JAOAJJ010000210.1 GCA_026414245.1 Candidatus Bathyarchaeota archaeon | reverse complement strand
CGAGTAAGGGTGCCCTCAATCATCCTATAGCATATGTCGACAAAATCATCCTTCAAAAGCGCTAGAATCGGTATTATCTCAGGGTCACCTGGCCTACTATTGTTCTCTAATATCATTGGCCCCTTACCCGTATGTATAAACGCCTCGTAAAAGGGCATTCCTCTCAAGCATGGGTTTGAGCCCCCGCCCTTAAGCCTCTCAAATATTGTCTCAACAATCCTCTTTTCTTTCTCCCAATCCTCAACGCTCATGAATGGTAGAATGTTACCCCTATCTTTATAAGTGCCCATCCCACCCGTGTTAGGCCCCTTATCGCCGTCGAAAGCCCTCTTATAGTCCCTCGTCTCCGGCAGCGGAACAATATGCTTGCCATCGCAGAAAGCCTGAAAGCTCGATTCCTCCCCCTCGATCTTCTCCTCAACTATGACTGGCCCAACCTTGAAGTTCGCCAGGAAATGCTCCAGTATCTCTTCACGAGTGTTAAAGTGATCTCCCCAGACGCCGACGCCTTTACCGGCAGCCGGCGCATCAGGTTTAACAGCCACCCTATTATCGAGATCATCCAGCCACTTAAACAAGTCTCTTTTAACATCACTTAGGTTTTTGTAGTCCTTTGGGTCGAAGACTCTGAACCTCGGGTTCGCTTCAGGCACAATCTCTTGGAAAAGCCTTCTCTGCATAACTTTGCTTCTCTCTAGAGCGTATTCTTTAGTTGGGCAGATCATCGGTATGTGGAGATGATCTTCAATTAAATTTCTTATGCCTTCAATTATGGGCTTCTCAGGGCCAACTATGCCGAAGTCTATTTTATCTCTATGTTTTTCGGCGAACTTATAGATAGCTTCGGTATTGAGATCCGGGATCACAGCGTGCTCTTTAGCCCTATGAATGTTAAATGGGTTTCTCTGCCTGTCAGCGATGTAGAGTTCAACCTCATATTCTCGGCTTCTCGTGAAAGCGTCAACCATGGCGGCTTCTCTAGAACCATAGGAGACTACGAGAATGCCGACACGCTCCATTGAAGCATCACTCCAACAGCCATCACAAGAGGAAATTAATGAATCAATTATGTAAAATTTTTGGCTGTTTTCAGCTGCAGCAAAGCTTTTTTCGTTTCTTGTCAATGTGGCGGGCGCTTTATTCCGAAAGATGGCAAATCTTTTAAGGATACCTGGACTTATCCTTAAGACAAGAGATTAGGGGAAAGATGCCCTATGCAGATGCCAATTGCGATAATTGGGGTGGGCAGAACCAGATTCGGCGAGCATTATGAGCTGGATCCTGAAGATTTAATTGATGAGGCTGGCTTAATGGCGCTGGATTCAGCTGGGATAGAGCGAAGGGACTTAGACGCCTGCTATATTTCAGACTACCTACTGCAGGTTACTAATAAAATAGGTTTAGAGGAGGGCTTCATATCCCAGCTACTAGAAATGAATATACCCATAGAGAAGATGAGGTCGTTTAGCTCAGCGCTGCTGAACGCTTGCAACGCTATAGAAGCCGGCAGATACGATATTGTCCTCGTCGGTGGAATGGAGAAGATGACCGATAGATGGAGCAAAATCAGAGACAATCTAATGCTGCTTGTAGATCACTGGAGCTACTATGCTGGCGGGACCCCGGAGAGCATTCACGAATTGCTTCTTAGAGAGTATATTAAGGAATATAATATACGGGGCGACGATAGACAGAAACTCATGGAGGTTCTAGCTGAAATCTCCGTTAAAAATCATCGTAATGCCATATTTAATGAGTATGCGCACCTCCGCAGAGAAATAGATGTTAAGAGAGTTTTTGCGGCTAGAGAGGAGGAGCATAAGATGCTGGGCATGTATGATTTTGCACCCATATCTGACGGCGCAACCGCTATAGTTTTAGCCAGCCCTAAGAAGGCTAGGGGGTATACCGACAATATAGTGTATATTCTCGCCTCTTCTCTAGCGACAGATTTCATCTCCTATCCAGCTAGACCTTACAGGACAGGCTTCATTGCAAGCAAGATAGCTATGGAAAAAGCTTTGAAGATGGCTAATTTAAGCCTAGACGACATAAAACTGCTGGAGATTTACGATCAATCAACCGTTTTTGAGATGATTTCTCTCGAAGATCTAGGGTTTGTTAAGAAGGGTTCTGCATGGATAAGGCTTCACGAAAACTTTGAGAGCTGGAGCGGCTTCTATCATTTGGAGGGTAGGCAGATCTTTGTGAACACTAATGGTGGTTTAAAAGCTGATGGAAACCCTCTTGGTGCAACTGGAGGAGCGCAAGTATTCGAGGTTGTAAAGCAGCTTAAAGGTGAAGCCGGGCAGAGGCAGATAAAGCCGGACGGCGACCTAATTTATGGATGTGTTCAGGAGATTGAGGGCTTCGGAACAAAGGTCTA
>JAOAJJ010000209.1 GCA_026414245.1 Candidatus Bathyarchaeota archaeon | reverse complement strand
CGTCGCCCATAATAAACGTGAGCTCGTCGAGATTGTTAGTAGGGGTTTAACCCACAGCATGATTAATCAAGTCCTGGTTGAGGAGTACATTGGACACTGGAAAGAAGTTGAATATGAGGTTATGAGAGACTATGCGGACAACTGTATAACTGTCTGCAACATGGAGAATTTTGATCCCATGGGGGTTCACACTGGAGACTCGATTGTTGTTGCGCCCTCACAGACCCTAACTAACCGAGAATACCATATTCTACGCTCAGCATCCATCAGGGCTGTTCAAGCCCTAGGCATAGTCGGCGAATGCAATATTCAGTGGGCGCTGCACCCTAGGTCTGAGGAGATAAGGGCTATTGAAGTTAACCCCAGAATGTCTAGGAGCTCAGCCCTAGCCAGCAAAGCCACAGGATACCCGCTCGCATACATAGCCGCTAAGCTGGCGATAGGCTACACGCTCCCAGAACTAATTAACAAGGTCACCGGCATAACGACGGCGTGCTTTGAGCCTGCCCTAGACTACATTGTCGTTAAGATCCCCCGCTGGGATCTGAAGAAGTTTAGGAACGCTGACCGCCATATAGGCACTCAGATGAAGTCTGTCGGCGAGGTTATGGCGATTGGGAGAACATTTGAGGAGGCGCTTCAGAAGGCGGTTAGGATGCTTGATTTAGGCAAGATTGGGTTGGTTGCGAACAACGGTGATGATGAGCCTGAACCCCTAGAAGCCATAAGAGACTGCCTGAAGAATCCGACGGATGAGCGCCTATTCAAGATAGTTAAAGCGATGAAGATGGGAATATCCATTAAAGAGATTTATCGCCTAAGCGGAATAGATCCATGGTTCCTCTACAAGATTGAGAACATTATTAACATGGAGAGGAAACTTAGGAGCCTTAGGATCGATGATGAGGATGCGCCTGAAATTATCAGAGAGGCTAAGCGCCTAGGCTTCTCAGATGCCCAGATCGCCAGATGCATGGGTCTAAGCGAAGAAGAGGTTAGGCGTCTCCGCAAAAAACATGGGATAATTCCAGTTGTGAAGCAGATCGACACGTTGGCTGCCGAGTGGCCAGCTAAAACCAACTACCTCTACATGACTTATAATGGTGATGAAGACGACATAAAGTTTGACGCTGGAAAGAGGAAGGTTATTGTTCTAGGCGCAGGGGTTTTCAGGATAGGCTCAAGCGTCGAGTTCGATTGGAGCGGCGTCAACACAATCTGGGCCTTAAAAAAGCATGGTGTGGACGAAGCCATAATGATTAACTATAATCCGGAAACAGTTTCAACGGACTACGACATATCGGATAAACTGTACTTTGAGGAGTTGACGTTGGAAAGGGTTCTCGACATATGTGAGAAGGAGAATCCTCTGGGGGTTATAGTCAGCGTTGGAGGTCAGATTCCAAATAATCTGGCGCTTAAGCTCTCTAGAGCCGGCGTCAACATACTTGGCACATCTAGTGAAAGCATAGATGCCGCTGAAGACAGATCAAAGTTCAGCGCTCTCCTAGATAAGCTGGGTATACCGCAGCCTAAGTGGAGCAAGCTGACAACCATAGAGGAGGCTGAGAAGTTCGCTGAGGAGATAGGCTACCCTGTTCTGGTCAGGCCGAGCTACGTTCTATCCGGATACGCTATGAGGGTCGCATATAGTAGCAGAGATTTAAGAGAGTATCTTGAGCTGGCAGCTAAAGTTTCACCGGAGCATCCTGTCGTAATATCGAAGTTCATTGAGGGCGCTAAGGAGGTTGAGGTAGACGGCGTCTCAGATGGAGAAGAAGTTCTTATAGGTGCGGTTATAGAGCATGTTGAGCAGGCTGGTGTTCACAGTGGAGACGCAGTTATGTGTATTCCACCACAATCTCTTAGCAGCAGCGTCACGAAGAAGATTGAAGACTATTCACGTATGATCGCTAGAGCCCTCAGAATTAGAGGCCCATTTAACATACAGTTTCTCGTTAAAAACGATGAGGTTTCAGTCATAGAATGTAACCTTAGGGCTTCAAGATCTCTTCCATACGTGAGTAAAAGTAGGGGTGTGAACCTTATAGAAGTATCGACAGCCATAATGTTCGGCAAAACCCTTAAGGAGATGGGCTTACTTGAGCTACCGCCAATACCCTATGTTTCGGTTAAGGTTCCGCAATTCAGCTTTATGCGTTTAAGCGGGGCAGACCCAGTTCTAGGAGTTGAGATGCTGAGCACCGGGGAAGCTGCATGTATGGGCGAAAACTTCGCTGACGCGCTTCTGAAGGCTTTACAGGCTGTCGAGTTCACTTTTCCAGACGATGATAGCGCGGTCTTAATCACCGTTGGAGGCGAAGAGATGAAGCGTAAAATAATCCCGTTGGCTAAAAGCCTAAACGATTTAGGCTTTAAGATTTACGCGACTGAGCATACTGC
>JAOAJJ010000208.1 GCA_026414245.1 Candidatus Bathyarchaeota archaeon | reverse complement strand
CGCCGGACGCTGTAGCCTTAGGCTTCATAATGCTGACGGCTGCGCTAATTCTGTGGGAAGTAATCCTGCTGATTAAGGATCCAAAGAACGTAATTTATGGGAGGCTTAGAAAATAATCCAGTTTTTCCAGCGACACACGCCCACTTAACCTAGATGTTCTAAAATCTAGATTAAAATAGTTCATTACCATAAGTATCCTATTAAGTTAAGGCGGCTCCCTTTAGGGCGGATGAAGTTGAAAGCAAATCTCGGACGATTTTTCAGGAGATGCGTAGAATTTATACTGGCCTTGGCGAATATTGTGCCCTCGCTGACGGTTATCGCCAACCCGCTCTTCTTCATAATGTTTCTCCCAGTTGGGGCTTACGCTATTTTAACGTGGCCTTGGATCATCCTTAAAGATCTCCCAGACCCCTTCCATCCGGGCGAGAGCCTATATTGGTTGACGTATGCCGTAAAAATGGATGGGGAAAACATGCTGCTTCCATCTCTTTTCGAGTGGGGGATAATAGATCTATCTCTTCTAGCAGTCGGCTCAGCTCTCTTCCTAGCAGCCTTCATAACTTGGCTGACAAATCTAAGGAGAGGTGGAGAACTTATTACCAGCGGAGTTTACAGGGTTGTTAGGCATCCACAGTATCTGGGGATAATTCTTCTAGCTCTCGGAGTAACCCTCAGATCCCTTAGGCCTGCTTCCCTAATAGCGTGGGTAACTCTGCTAGTCGGCTACCTGATTCTGGCAAGCTTAGAGGAGAGGTATTTATACGGCGTTTATGGTGGGCGGTATGAGGAATACTCTAAGCGGGCAGCTTTCATTTTACCCTGCTTGAAAATTAGTTTCCCGCCATGGCTCTCTCCGAGAAAACCCTACAGATATGTGATTTTCGGGCTTATATGGCTTCTTTCAACCATCACGATAGTAGTTGGCATGAGGGGCGCTGTCTTCGCGTTGAGGAGCATTCATCCCTTTATATATGGATTGCATTAAACTCTAATGTAAATCCAGGCATAATTACTCTCGCCCATCGGGAAACGGCTGGTTCCTTACACTATAGAGGCATCACACATATTTATTAGGAGCATAAATCTATGCAGTAAGGACAATTAAAATATGGCGACGTCTAGGGGATGGAAAGATCAATAAAAACCTCAATTACTCTAATGCTGGTCGCCATCATAGCCGCCGTGATCATTCACGAGTATCATGCCAGTTCCCATAAATCAGTTGTTGTACTGGTAACGACAACCAGCACCTATGATTCAGGGCTACTAAACTATTTAATACCGGTCTTCGAGGAGAAACATGGCATCGAGGTCCGCGTAATCTCGACGGGAAGCGGTCGAGCCATTGAGATCGCTAAGAGAGGAGACGCCGACCTAATACTGATACATTCAAGACGGCTTGAACTCGAATTTATAGATAGCGGCAGTGGAATCCACAGAGTTGGCGTGATGTACAACGACTTTATAGTAATTGGTCCCCTAGAGGATCCTGCCGATATAGGCGGCTTAGAAAACGTTACCGAGGCTTTCCGTAGAATCGCGTTGAAAGGTGCTGAGGGAAAAGCAATGTTCATATCGCGTGCAGATCGTTCTGGCACTCACATGCTGGAGCTGAGCATATGGAGAAGGCTTGGAGTAGCGCCGTCGGGCAGGGTGCAAGCATGGTATATGGAGGCTGGAGCCGGCATGGGGGCTGTTCTACGTATGGCTAATGAGATGGGGGCTTACACGCTAACTGATAGGGCTACATGGCTATCCTTTAAAAAGGAGCTGGCAAGATTGAGGGTTCTGGTTCAAGGCGACGCAATGCTCCTGAACCCCTATGCAATAATTCTTGTTAACCCGGAAAAACACCCCCACAGAAACTATAAGGGTGCACTAGCCCTAGCAAAATGGATTTTATCTGAGGAGGGTCAAAACCTCATCGCAAACTTTAGAAGGGAAGGCGAGATAATGTTTTATCCGATGGCGGGAGACTTCAATAAGGCTCGTGAGCTAGGCTTCCCGGATCAGGATGAGGAGATCGCATGGTATGATCTCCAAAATCCCTAAAATAGGCTTCTATTATTACTTTATAGAGTGAGCTGAATGGTGGCTGAGAGCTGCCTATGATAGGCGATATTTTTTGGGAAGAGGTTCTTAACATAACCCTGCTCTCCCTGAGGGTTTCAGGGATATCCGTTCTAATAGGTTCGCTGATAGGCATACCGATCGGGGCTATCCTCGGACTTAGGCAGCTTAGGGGGAGGCGTGTGTTAACACGCTCCATGGATATTGTATTGAGAAGCATCATAAACACTTTTATGGGATTGCCTCCGGTCTTCGTCGGACTCATAGTTTATCTTATACTCTCGTCTTCTGGACCGCTAGGCTGGCTTAGACTATTATATACGCCGACAGCTATGA
>JAOAJJ010000207.1 GCA_026414245.1 Candidatus Bathyarchaeota archaeon | reverse complement strand
GAATTGAAAGGCTCTACGCGGTTTCAAGATTACTCGCAATCGTAATCTTGGAATCTCACAAAGAGAATTGAAAGTATAGGCGCATATAGGAATAGAGCCGTCAGCCTAGAGGCTTACGAATCTCACAAAGAGAATTGAAAGTTTTGTAAACAAACAGATGTTTAATCTGTTTGAACAGCCTCAGAATCTCACAAAGAGAATTGAAAGCTTTCGGATTAGTTACACAACCCTAAACTTAATAATTATGTGTGAATCTCACAAAGAGAATTGAAAGGAAGGCGAATTTTATGCCGGCGTGGACTTCGGTAAACACCAGAATCTCACAAAGAGAATTGAAAGTGATGGGTTTCACGATTATGATGAGTTCGCCGCCCTCCGCGAATCTCACAAAGAGAATTGAAAGTTGGACCTATCTCCGCCTCTTTCTCCGTTATTTTTTTCTGGGAATCTCACAAAGAGAATTGAAAGTTAGGCTTTAAACCATTCTGTTTTTCAGCTTCACGGTAATCCGGAATCTCACAAAGAGAATTGAAAGCGAACTAACACAAAGCCTATACTCTTGTGAAACCCAAAGAATCTCACAAAGAGAATTGAAAGTAAATGCCCCAGATGTTTTGCCCTAAATCCGCTTCTCGCTGAATCTCACAAAGAGAATTGAAAGCTCGCCGTCTTCTTCCTCACAATTTCTAAATATTTTATGAATCTCACAAAGAGAATTGAAAGCAAAGGCCTGCCAGATTTCTTTCGCCGTCTCGAAATCCGCCCGCGAATCTCACAAAGAGAATTGAAAGTAAAGAAAAACGTGTCTTTACTGTCCCAATTTTTTATGCATTTTCGAATCTCACAAAGAGAATTGAAAGAACTTCCTTTCCGCACTCACATTTATAGACGTTCCACCATGAATCTCACAAAGAGAATTGAAAGGAGCAGCAGAAGCGTGAGCTAGCCCAGAGCATCGACCTTAGAATCTCACAAAGAGAATTGAAAGTCCAGGTACGGTGAACCATACTTCTCAAATTTGGAAGAATCTCACAAAGAGAATTGAAAGATTCGCCTCGCCTTGGATTCTCCCCTCATCCGACAGAGAAATTTGAATCTCACAAAGAGAATTGAAAGTTTTTGGATTGATGAAATCCATATCGATGAAAATTTGAGAATCTCACAAAGAGAATTGAAAGTTATTTTTCGCCTCCATTATTTTTACCAGATACCATTTATGAATCTCACAAAGAGAATTGAAAGCATCTCTGGCTTAATTATGTTAATTCAGATTGGTGATTAAGAATCTCACAAAGAGAATTGAAAGAAAACGTATTTTTCAAAGGGTTCGGGAAGTTTTGGCTCTTTAGAATCTCACAAAGAGAATTGAAAGGGAATAAACAGCCTCAGCAGCCTCGTTGAGTTAGCTCTCGGAATCTCACAAAGAGAATTGAAAGGTCGAAGACTCTGCCAGGAAACCGATGTTAATTTGGTCTTCAGAATCTCACAAAGAGAATTGAAAGTTATTATACAACCAATCAACCTCGTTTGCAGTTAAGGCGCGGGAATCTCACAAAGAGAATTGAAAGAGCGGTGACCAAGGGTTGTCTGCGCAGTTTCACAGTTTAGAATCTCACAAAGAGAATTGAAAGGGGACTTAGGCCATCATTTCGATTTGTTCCTAATGAAGGAATCTCACAAAGAGAATTGAAAGAACTTTAATTTCATAAGCGATTTCGTTGGCGGCATAATGAATCTCACAAAGAGAATTGAAAGCAACTCATTATCACAGTATGTTTTAAGCCAGGAGATGGAATCTCACAAAGAGAATTGAAAGATATGATTGTGCGCGGCGACATTGAAACCCCGAAAGAAATTGGAATCTCACAAAGAGAATTGAAAGGGATGTTCACTGTGTCGCCTGGCTTCCCGCCTTTAATTTCATCGAATCTCACAAAGAGAATTGAAAGCATACTTTTCCTTAATCCATCGCAGCCAGTCGGCCGGTAAGAATCTCACAAAGAGAATTGAAAGTTAACTCTTCTTATGTGAATTTGAGGTTTTCCTATCATTTCACTGAATCTCACAAAGAGAATTGAAAGTATGGTGTAGGACTAGTAGAGCCGATCTACGCGCTTATAGAATCTCACAAAGAGAATTGAAAGGCCTGAGTTTTTCCAGCCTTCCTCTTTGCCTGCTCAATTAAGAATCTCACAAAGAGAATTGAAAGCATAATGAGCGTTTCTCACCTTTTCTTTGTATCGTCTCAGAATCTCACAAAGAGAATTGAAAGACTTTTCTTAGTGATCCGATTTCCGCCCTAATGAATCCGCCTGGAATCTCACAAAGAGAATTGAAAGTAAAATGTTTACAGATTGAAAGAAAAGAATTAAAAATTGTCGGAATCTCACAAAGAGAATTGAAAGTATATTAAAGCGCCACCC
>JAOAJJ010000206.1 GCA_026414245.1 Candidatus Bathyarchaeota archaeon | reverse complement strand
CGGCACATGCTGCGTGGTCGCTGACCCCCATGAAATAGCTAATGTTCTGGGTTTAGACGGCGTAAAATTCATGCTTGAAGACTCTGAGAAGACGCCTCTAAAATTCTATTTCATGATACCTTCATCAGTTCCATCGACAAGCCTCGAAACCGCTGGAGCCGAGATAGGTTTAGAGGAGATACGTTTCCTTAAAGGTTTTAGGCGCATCCTAGGTTTAGGCGAAGTCATGAACTACATGGATGTGGTGAGGGGGGAGAAAAACATCTTAAGCAAGATAGAGGCATGCAGAGGCATGATCATCGATGGGCATGCTCCGGGCTTGAGGGGAGACCACTTACGCGCATATATACTCTCCGGAATCATGTCAGACCATGAAGCCTTAAGCCCTGAGGAAGCCAGAGAGAAGCTCTCGCTTGGAATGTGGATCATGATACGTGAAGGCTCAACTGCGAAAGCCCTCTCAAGGCTCGCATGCATAGTCTCCAGGCAATGCCCTGAAAGAGTCATGCTCGCAACAGATGATAGGCATGCGGGCGACATAATCCGCGAGGGGCACATAGACCACTGTTTAAGGAGAGCTGTTGAGGAAGGCATAGACCCTGTGGACGCCGTTAAAATGGTTACGCTTAAGCCTGCAGAATACTTTAGGCTGCAGCATCTAGGAGCCCTCTCACCCGGGAAATCCGCGGACATGGTTGTTGTGGATAACCTAGAGAACTTTAGGGCTGAAGTCGTCCTGATAGACGGCTTAATAGTATCGAGGGGCGGCGCATACCTATATGTTGGGGAGGAGAAGCCTAAGAAAACCAGTTTAGGCTCAGTAAACATTGGGGAATTGAGGGTTGGAGACCTATGTGTAAGCCATCCGAAAATTAAATGTGGGAAAACAGTTGTCAGAGCCATAGGTCTAGTTGAAAACCAGATATATACGGAGGAGATTCACTGTGAGATGAATGTTGCCGGCGGGGAAGTTAAGCCGGATCCGGACAGGGATATACTTAAGATCTGCGTTGTTGAGAGGCATAGGGGCTCGGGTAGAGTTGGAAAAGGGTTTGTGGTCGGATTCGGCTTTAAGGGCGGGGCTATGGCTTCAACAGTAGCCCACGATTCGCATAACATTATCGCTGTTGGAGTGGAAGACGACGATATTTACAGGGCTATTCTAAGGCTTAGAGAGATTAACGGCGGCTTCGTTATAGTTGACGATGGGAAGGTTGTCGCCGAGCTCCCGCTTCCAGTAGCCGGGTTGATGGCTAACCTAGAAGCCGAAGAGATATCGCAGAGGACCGAAGCCCTGGAGGAAGCTGCCTTAAACCTAGGCTGTAGGGTTAAAAGCCCCTTCATCGCCCTATCCTTCCTATCTCTGCCCGTTGTCCCGAAACTCAAGATAACGGATCACGGGCTTATCGACGCGGAGAACCTTAAAGTTGTAGACCTCTTCGTCACCTAGCCTAAGAATGCTTTTAATAAATGTGTTCACATAGTATGGCTGAGGTTTGGGAGGACAAACCAGTTTTGCGCCTACATATACATAAGAAAGCTTTTCGGGCGCTCGGCATATCGGAGAGCTTCGTTAGAGGGTTAAGCAATAAATCCATACTAGCCGGCGTAGTCTCGAGAAGCGATGGTATAATAGACGGCTTCACGTTCTCAAGGGCTACTCTAGGCGGAATGGATGCGACTGAGAAGGTTATAGGCATGTATAAGGCTCTGGAGAGAGACGACATTAACATTTTAATGCTTAACGGCTGCGTGATAAGTTGGTATAATGTGATCGACCTCCAGAGGGTTTATGAGGAGACCGCTAAGCCGCTTATATGCGTAACATACGAGGAGTCTGAAGGCTTAGACAAATACTTCCTAGAACTTTTCCCCGAAGACTGCGAGAAACGCCTAGAAATCTACCATAAAAATGGTCCGAGAACCCCTGTGAAACTCCATACTGGGCGTGAGGTGTACATTAGGTTTTATGGGATGAGGCTTGAGGAGGCTAAGGGGATACTTAACAAGTTTACGCTGCACGGCGCAATACCGGAGCCGCTTAGAGTGGCGAGGCTGTTGGCTAGAGGAATAATGAAGACGCTATACACTGAATATTGAAGTTTTGATTAAACTTTGATGGTTAAGCCATGTTATACGAGCCTACCCTCTCTCCTCCCTCTAGGCTATAGGCTATGATTCTCGACGCTTAAATCAATTGATTCCTCCATCAAATCCTCGCTCCAAGACTCCCTGATAGACTAGGTTTTCGGCGGCATCTAACCCTGCTAAGACCCTTCTCCTTAAAAAGCATCCTTATCCGCAGCCCTATTAAACATAAGTTAAGAAATAATCTATGTAAAAAAGTATTTTTGGGAGTGCCCTTTTACAGCGTTGCATTATCTTAGCATTTATTTTAGGGGATGTCAAAGGCGTTTACGGAGGCGGAAAGCCTGAAG
>JAOAJJ010000205.1 GCA_026414245.1 Candidatus Bathyarchaeota archaeon | reverse complement strand
GCCTTAAACCGGGCGAGTTAACGCTTATATATGGTGAGGCTGAAACTGGGAAGACTAGCCTGGCTATTCAGTGCTCCATAAACTCGGCGAGGATGGGTTGTAAAACAATATTTGTTGATGCTGATGGAACATTCTCATTGGAGAGGTTTTCGCAAATAGCCGCTCAGGACTTCAATGAAACGCTGCAATTTCTAATTCTTTTCACGCCTTCAACGTTTAATGAACAGTCGAAACTAGTGGATGACTTAGAGAAATGTATCGGCGGGGATTTAGGATTGATAATCTTTGATACTATAACCTCATTGTATCGTGCGGAGATTGGAGGTAAGGAAGACGCCTTCAAAATAAATAGGGAGCTTAACCGTCAGGTCGCCATGCTAGCTCACATAGCCAAAAAATTTCAAATACCGATTTTAATTACAAGCCAGGTGAGGAGTATTTTAGCAAATAATGTATTTATAGAGCCCGCCGCCTCAAGAGTTTTAAGGTACTGGGCGACGTCAGTTATTGGTTTATTTAAAACAGGTAGAGCCGGCATAGTTAGAGCAGATATCGAGAAAGTTTATAACGTCGAGAAGAGAATGACGATTTACCTATCTGTAAGCGGATCAGGTGTACGGGAATATGAGGGAATAAAGTCTATGGTTTAGCGGTGGGAAATAATGTCCCTTATTAAAGAGATATTTAATGCGTTATACTATGTTTTTCCAGCATACTGCGCAAACGCTTCACCAGTTATTTTTGGCGGCGGAAAACCCATCGATTGCGGAAAAAAATTTATTGATGGGAAACCAATATTCGGCCCACATAAAACTTATAGAGGTTTTGTTTTCGGCTTAATAATCGGCACGCTTGTCGGGTATATTCAAGAATTTATTGCGCCGACATACGGTCTACCAGCAGGAAGCATTCTTCGCGGTTTTACTCTATCATTGGGGGCACTGATAGGCGACTTAATGGGCTCATTCATAAAAAGAAGATTGAATTTTAGGCCTGGAGCCCCGCTCCCAGTGATTGACCAGGTATCTTTCGTTGTTTTCGCCCTACTATTTTCATTAGCTGTTGAACCCAGTTCAATATCATTTGCAGGGGCTGTTCTAATAATCATCTTAACGGCCCCAATTCACATCTTAGTTAACTTTATAGCTTATCTGCTGCGATTAAAAAATACTCCATGGTAGCATACCTAAAACTAATGAGCATCTTTTACATTAAACTCTATGGAAAAAAGAGGTCTGCAGAGAATTATGAGTCTCCCAATGTTTAATATAGTGAGGGCATCTCTCTGCACATGTCTCCCAAAATACAATATAAATCCATATTTAGGCAGATGCGCCCATAACTGCATATATTGTTACGCGGTTAAATTTCCCAGCTTCACAGGCCCAGTGATACCGAGACTTAGACTTAAGGAGGAAATCTCTAGAATGGTTAAAAAGGCGAGAATGCGTCTACCAGTTATGCTCAGCGATTCAACAGATCCTTATCAGCCACTTGAAAGGAATTATGAGATAACTAGAAGGTGTATAGAGGTTTTAGCTAATAATTGTTTTCCCATACTGATAGTTACTAAGTCGGATCTGGTTATCAGAGATATCAACGTATTAAAGAAGACCCCCACAGTAGTATCAATGACCATTACTACAACACGCAGTGATGTTGCCAGCATTATAGAGCCAAACGCCCCTGAACCCAACGCGCGCTTCCATGCGCTTAAAAGAGTTGTAGATGAAAATATACCGGCCGTAGTTAGAATAGATCCAATAATTCCATCAGTTAACTCTGACATTAACGATCTCGAGAGAATAGTTTCTAAATCTTCTGAGATAGGTGTTAAACAAGTAACAGCCTCCACAATGAAGATGACTAAAAACCTGCTGTCAGCCATTAGGCGCGAAAACCCCGGTCTTTCGAGAAGGTTAATTGATCTCTACAGGGATGGTGAATGGATTGGGGGTTATAAATACTTGAATATAGATTTGAGGCGAAGCATACTCTCAAGATTAAAATCCATAGTTGAAGACTACGGCTTAATGTTCGCGACATGTAGGGAGGGTTTTCCAGATCTTAACACAACGATATGTGATGGAACAGCTTATTGCCGTAAGACCCTAGACGATTTATTTATGGCGGAGAAATGACTGGCTGAGCAACCATTTCATTTAAACATGTTCTCTAGGGAGACCTTTTCTAATCCTTATTGATTCCACTATTTCAGACATGTATTCCCGAGAGACTTTCTCCCAGTGAGAGAACCTGCTCTGCCAGAATGCCCTTCCAGAAGACACGGATCTTAATTCGCCCGCTAAACCTAGGGATTCAGCCACAGGTATGAAGCCATCAATTATGATGAGCGAACCTCTACGTGACACGTTTAAAACTTTACCACGTCTTTTAACCAGCGAGTTTATGACGATGCAGACTTGCTCGGCTGGGGCAGATATTTGGAT
>JAOAJJ010000204.1 GCA_026414245.1 Candidatus Bathyarchaeota archaeon | reverse complement strand
ATATACATGACCATAATGTAGAAGATCAAAAGTTCCCTCAGCCAACACGATTTTCCCCCTCTTTTTGCAAATTCTTCCCTCCTCCATCCTCAACCACCTACCACTCGAATTCAGCAATCCTCAAAATTCGCAAAGCATCTAGAAGCCCCTCACAGTAAGCAATGGAGGCTAAACTTACCTCATATTCTTTTCTCTCCAGATAATATTTAGCGTCTTCAAAATATCTTTTTGCTTCATCAACCACTTCTTTCACAAAGTTCTCTTTAACAACGAATTCCCCGGAAATCTTTAGGCTCCTAAAGACCCCCTCAACCTTAAGCATATATCTCCTGACTCTCTCCTCTATTGCCATCCGGCTCACCCAATCATCCCCCTAACCCAGTCCGGCGCTCCGGCAAACATTATAAGGGCTTCAGCCTCCATAAAATGGAGTCTTTCAGATGGAATTATAAGGGAGTGCGGTGGACCGCCGAAATCGAAGCCTATTAAATCTTTTATGGCACCAGCCTTCACTGTGGGATTATTTGAGCCAGCTCTGGCTACGCCAACGGCAAGCGTCTCCTCTCTAACGATATTCTGCCCATTAATCTCCTCTAATTTTAATAGAATTTTTAGGGCTTCTCTGATAGACATATATTTAGCTTCCTCAGACCTGATATCTAAGAAGCAAAACGTGTGGAGGTTCATCATCTTATTTCCGTATATAACAGTGTATGGGGTCCGCGAGACACCATTTTCCGGAAACGGTATCGTCACACTCTTCCCAAACCTGTAGTTTTGCAGCCCTGAAAGCCCGATGGCTGCCGATAATATAGATGCGCCGTGAATAACCCTGGTCTTAATACCCATCTTCTCAGCCTTTATTCTAAGGGATATATGCGTTGTCGCTATCAGCGGATCACCTGGAACTAGAAGGGCGACTTTCCCATCCTCAGCCTTTTCGAGGATGATCCTACCCCCATCATCCTCAATATCTTTCCTTAAGAGAACTGTTAAACTCTTACCCGATATTCTTCTGAAATCATCGATTTTAAAGCCCGGCATTAAACTCGTATAAAACTCAGCAAATACATAGTCAGAGCTCTTCACCTCTTCAAGCCCACGTAGAGATATATCGAGGCAATCAAAGAGACCTAAACCAATAAAAACCAGCTCACCCACCGCAACCACCACAATCGACTAAGCCTACCTAAAATAAAAATTCTACCAATAACCCGAAAAAGAAAAAGTTATTAACATTCAATTAATTTATCTCTTATCTTGAAAAGGTGGGCCCGTAGCTCAGCAAGGTAGAGCAGCGGACCCCAGCACCTAATGCTAAGGGCTGAGGCTCTTAGGCGCAGGAGAGCAAAGATACCCGCGAAGGCGCCTCATATATATGGGTGCCTCGGGAAGGTCGAGGGTTCAATTCCCTCCGGGCCCGCCACTTTAGGTTTAAGGCTTTGCCAGCTCTAGCATAGAATGCCGAGGTTATTGAAAAGAATAGTTTTATGAGAATAATTATAGTAAAAATTATTTTTCTCCATCCTAAAATTAATTTAGTGGAGGTGCGGGGATAGCCAAGCCAGGTCAAAGGCGCAGAAACATAGATATGAGGGAGCGTAGGCTTCAGGAGCCTGTCCCGTAGGGGTTCGCGGGTTCGAATCCCGCTCCCCGCACCATTTTGCCGGTAAATTTGCATCTGGTCGCTATGGTCTTTAGGGCTAATAGGTTATAATAATCCCTTAATCCCTTTATATATGCGCAGCGTATGCTTTCCTCAGTCTCAGCTAGGCTTATTTCAATAATAAAGATGGGTCTTTGGGGGTTACCCGGATAATGAGAGCCAATGAATCCCAGAAATTTTTACATAAGCCTAAGCTCCCTGACATAGATTTCGGAAAGCTAGTATATTCTCGGAATTTTAACATAAAATTATTCCCGGACTATCGAGCCCCGTCGAGGATCGCCCTTACTGCGGAGGCTATAGAAACAGGTTACTGGACGCCGGGAGATAATTACTTGGAGAAAATAGCGTCTTCGGTTGAGGGGAAAATTTCCGATGGCGATATACTCGTGATCTCGGAGAAAGCGGTATCCGTGGCTAGGGGGCTTATAGTTAATGAAGAGAAAGTTAAACCCGGTCTTCTAGCACGTTTCTTAGCCAGAGTCTGGATGAGAATCTTTTGGGGCTACTTTCTCGGGCAGATATGTCACATGAAAGAGATAAATGTGAGACGATTAAGAAAATATCCATTGAAGGAGGGGGCAGCCCACAAAGAGGTAGCTTTAAGATATGCTGGTTTTCTTCACGCTCTCATGTGGGGTTCTGAGGGCGGGATTGATGGAAGCAACCTTCCCTACGCGTATGTCAGCCTACCACTGGAAAAACCGCAGAAGGCGGCTGAAGAGATCCGGGAATATTTGAAGGGAAGATTGAAAAAGAAAGTGGCTGTTATGATAGTTGACACTGATAAAACCTACTCTATTGGA
>JAOAJJ010000203.1 GCA_026414245.1 Candidatus Bathyarchaeota archaeon | reverse complement strand
ACGATGAGGAGTGGATCCCTGTTTTAAAGAGTGAGAGTTTCCCGAAAATATTACGTGAGGTTAAAGTCGATAGGGAAAAGTGTCCTCCGGGGTGCCGCATATGTGAGGAAGAATGCCCGCTACGTCTGATCAATGTTAAATTCGGCGGTGATGGTAAAGTTTCCGAAGTTAATGTTGACGTTAAACATTGCCCAGGCTGCAGAATATGTGAAGTAAAATGTCCTGGCAATGCTATATACGCTAGGAAGATTGTTACAGGTTTTATAAAGATTAGTAATGAATTATGTCCAGAGGGGTGCAGTGAATGTGTTAACGCTTGCCCAATACCATCTGTCCTCTCGCTTACTAGCGGTGGAAAAGTTGACGTTAACGATTTGTTCTGTGTTTATTGCGGGGCATGTAGAAATACATGTCCAGTTAAGGGCGCCATAGAGATCGGGAGGGCATCTATTCACCACGCTCTGGTTAAGTCTGGCGCCTGGAATAAAGTCCTAGAAAAGCTAACTTCAACTGAAAATATGGTTAAAGAGCTCCGCACTAAATCAGCGTCTAAAGTTTATGACTCTGTTAGAAGGCTTCAGATAGGGGGGCGTGTTAAAGATGAGCGCTGACCCCTCTAAACCCGAAGAAGTAAGGGTTGGCGTCTTCGTCTGCCACTGCGGACTAAATATAGCTGGCGTGGTAGATGTTAAAGATGTTGTTGAATACGCGCGCAAACTGCCCAATGTCGTCTTCGCTGTAGACAATAGGTATACGTGCTCAGATCCGG
The DNA here is from genome assembly GCA_026414245.1 of Candidatus Bathyarchaeota archaeon. Taxonomy (GTDB): domain Archaea; phylum Thermoproteota; class Bathyarchaeia; order Bathyarchaeales; family DTEX01; genus DTEX01. The sequence goes on along the minus strand of JAOAJJ010000203.1, from coordinate 1,750 downwards.
GTCAAGAGGAAATTAAGAGGGCGATAAAGGAGCATAATCTTAATCGAATCGTTGTTGCAGCATGCTCGCCGAGGATGCATGAATTCACATTCCGCAGATGCATAGATGAAGCCGGTTTAAATCCCTACTTCCTAGAGATGGCGAATATTAGAGAGCATTGTTCATGGGCTCATCCAAGCAATCCTAAGCAGGCAACCGAGAAATCTAAAGAATTGATTAAGATAGCTGTTGCGAAGGCTAGGCTTCTTCAATCCTTGGAGCCTATAAAGGTTCCGGTGACACCAAAGGCTCTAGTAATAGGTGGAGGAATAGCTGGCATAAACGCTGCCCTAGATTTGGCGGAGATGGGATTCAAAGTCTACCTGCTCGAGAAGAAGGAGAGCATAGGTGGGCACATGGCTCAACTGGACAAGACTTTCCCAACGCTAGACTGCTCCATCTGTATTGAGGGGCCGAAGATGGTTGATGTTGCCCGTCACCCAAATATTGAGATAATTTCTTTCGCTGATCTAGTGAAGGTTGAAGGCTACATCGGGAACTTCACGGTGAAGATTAGGAAGAATCCGCGATATGTTCTTGAGGATAAATGTACTGGCTGCGGTGAATGCGTCTCTGTATGTCCCATTGAATATCCGAATGAGTGGGACATGAATCTTGGCGTTAGAAAGGCGATATCCGTCCCGTTTCCACAAGCTGTCCCGCTTGTTTACAGGATAAACCGAGACTATTGTATTGAATGCTATAAGTGTGTTGATGCATGTGGCCCCCGTCGAGCAATAAATTTTGATCAGAAGCCTGAGGAGATCGAGCTTAGGGTTGGCACAATAATCGTTGCAACAGGCTACGATATTTATTTGCCTGAGGAAGGCAACCTTTATGGTTACGGTAAATACTCTAATGTTATAACTAGCCTGGAGTTTGAGAGACTAATATTAGCCGCCGGGCCTACGAGCGGACACGTCATCAGAGCATCTGACGGAAAGAGACCGAGGGTTGTAGCTTTCATTCAGTGTGTTGGCTCAAGGGATGTCAATAAATATCCCTATTGCTCAAACTTCTGCTGCATGTATACACTCAAACACACGATTCAGCTTAAGGAACATTATGGAGACGATATAGAAGTATACGTGTTTTATATGGATATGCGCAGCCACTTTAAAGGCTATGAAGAATTCTATCAAAGAGCAAGGGAGATGGGCGTAAACTTCATTAGGGGTAGGGTTTCGAGGATAATAGAGGATCAGAGAACAAAAAACCTCATAATACACGCTGAAGATACACTGCTTGGAGAGCCGATAGAGTTAGAGGCGGAGATGGTTGTCCTCGCGACCGCGGCGATACCAAGTAAGGGGTCGGATGAACTTGCTCGGCTCCTAAATATATCGAGGGGGACGGACGGCTTCTTCCTAGAAAGCCATCCGAAGCTTAAGCCTCTAGACACAGCGGTTGACGGGATATTTCTGGCTGGAGCGTGTCAAGGACCGAAAGATATCCCATATAGTGTTGCTCAAGGATGTGGTGCAGCAGCCAGAGCTACAACAATATTATCTAAGCCCTCAGTCACAATAGACCCGATAATAGCGGTTATAGACCCTGAGAAATGCAGGAACATTAAGGTTAAGTGTGGCATATGTGCGATGAAGTGTCCTTATGGCGCCATAAAAGCCGAGATAGGGAAAATAGCTGAAGTCACACCAGCCATGTGCCATGGATGCGGGACATGCGTTGCCGAGTGCCCAGCTGACGCAAT
>JAOAJJ010000202.1 GCA_026414245.1 Candidatus Bathyarchaeota archaeon | reverse complement strand
CCCTGACGCCGAGCCGAGCTAACCCTACAGCCGTGTTGGCTGCCGAACCACCGGGGCTCTCGCTGAAATCTATTATTACGCTCTCCTCATCCGCTCCAGCTAACCTATCAACCCTGTAGAGCTTATCGACGTTCAGCGCGCCGAAACAAATCACTTCGAAAGTCATCGCATAATCTCCCTTAAAGGAATAATATATTTACCGAGCTTTCCGCCGTAATTTCCAGCTGAAATTCTAACAACGCCTTCGACGCTCATAGCGGCTTCAATGCCAGCCCTCATAGCCTCTTTAACAGCGTTTAAGGTTAACCCATTTATCACTATCTCCGGTATATAGCGAACCCCCTCTGGAACCCTGGACTCCGATCCAAGCCTGTTTTTCAGTGATGGGCAATAGGGGTGGTTTGTGGTTGGACCTATTTGCGGAAACCTTGTTTCGGGTTTTGAGCCGGCTGAGCATATATCGAAGGGCGTGACCACACCCTCAACTTGGCGTATCGCCTTTAAGGCTTTTCTTCCAGCCTCCAGCACAGCCCTCTTTGTTCGACACATATACCAGAAATTTCCGCCCATAACCCCGCGGCCGTAGCCGAGGAAGCGTTCGATCTTGAAGTCTGGAACCATTATTGGCACAATTATCATTTCACGATCATGCTGCCTTTCAATCCACTCATATCCGTCGCCGCAATGGCCTATCAGCTCCAGTGTGTCAACTCTACCTATCGGGTTTGGGCATGCATCGAAAACGGATGTGAAAGGCTTGACAAGAATATCCTGCCTAATTCTGTAGGAGAGCTCCCTATAAAACCTTCTAATAGTCTCCTCGATAGGTTTCCTCTCATCTATCCCACTCCAAAACTGCAGTATTACGCCTAAACGGCCGTCAGGCGTCTCATTTTTCTTAACCCAGCGTTCGACTCCACCCTCAATCCGCCCAATGACTGTTGAGGGGGTGGCGGTCGCATCTTCAGCTGCCTTTACAAGGATCCTTCTATCGCTTGCGGTGACAAGTATTCTGAAATATAATCCTTCAAAAGCCTCTGCATAAGTATCCTCGATGAGCATGCTTATCCCAGCTCACCAAATATAAAATAAAGAGAGGGTTTATTTGAAATAGTCTGCTGGATTGAACCGCTATTTCTTAGGCTCTTCAGTCTTCTTCTCCTCAGTCTTCTTCTTTTTCTTTCCTCCGCAGCAGGACATGTTCCTTCACCAAGTAAGTTGGTTTTAGAAGTTTCCTTTATAATTTTCTATTATGCCGCTATGCTATATAAAAAGGAGAGACCCGTAACTCTTTCAACCCAAAGATCCTATGGCTTCTCCCCTAACGATTTTTCTGAAGGCTGAGCTCTCTTGAATTAAGCGCTCCATGTTCTCCGGGGTTATCCTCTCAACCCATGGAGTTTTCTCCGGATGCAGGCTCCTTATCTTATCGATGAGGGATGGGCTGCAGTAGTCTTCCAGCATGTTTATGTCCCAGTTTTCAGCCAGATTGAGCACATGCTCCCTTCCGAATTTTTTAAATTGCTCAGCTAGCACCGCCAATATAATTGCGTTGTGCGATAAAACGGCGACTTCAGCCTCCCTTATAGCATACTGGTTTCCATTAAACGACACTGTTAAGCCCCCGCTCTTCCTCACAAGCTTAAATGATTCAACATCAGTGATGCTGTCTCCAACATAAATCACCGAAGATAGATCTCCACCGAATATTGCCGCTATCTCCCTAACCGCCTTAGCTTTCTCGTATCCGCCAACCGGGTTAACGTCTCTTATAGCTGCTCCCATATTCATTCCCGCCATCTCCCTCCAAAAGATTTCGTCGAGACGCTTCATCACCCTTCGGGTTTCCGGCGGCAGATCATTCAATGTCTTTGCGCCTTGAGGTATCTCTATCATAGGCATATTTACTATCTCTTCCCTCAAGGCTTTTATACGCTCAACCTCATCCGCCGACGCATAATACTTATCTATGTCAATTTTTGTGCAGTAAACATTTTCCATCGGAAAGTCCAATGCATCACATAATGCGCTTATGTAGGGCTCATAGCTTGTGCTAACCATGAATGCCGGCATAATCGACCTAACATAGCGCAGCGCCTCACCGGCTCCTGGGATTAGAAGCAGGGTTTCCGAGGAGAAACGCTTCATAAGAGCGTTTGTCGCACCATAAGCCTTCAGAAACGGCACTATAAGCCTAAGCGTATCACCCGCCTTATAGCCCGGTCTCTTAACTATATCGGCTAAAACATCGTCATATCTGCTCAGTAGGGCGAATAGCTTATCGCCTTCCGGAATAAGCCAGCTTGAGAGCTCAAAAGCATTATCGTTCTTAGATATGGGTCCCTCACAATCAGTTATAAAAATCTTCATCATATCCGCTTCCTCAGCATCTCCATATGCCTTATGCTCCGCTCAATATGCTCCCTAGACGCTATATCAGCTCTATACCATAGGGCTCCGCCCCTAATGGCTTTTATGCCCTCCATAGCTATTTCACGCGCACTCTGAATGTCGTCGTCTATGCCGAGG
>JAOAJJ010000201.1 GCA_026414245.1 Candidatus Bathyarchaeota archaeon | reverse complement strand
CCTCATCTTGTCGATCTCATCTATGCACGCTATGCCCTTATCAGCTAAGACAAGGGCTCCGGCTTCAAGGGTCATGCCGCCTGTTGGAGAAGGCAGAACCGCAGCCGTCAGCCCAGCGGCGGTTGTCCCCCTGCCACTCGTATATAAACCTCTCGGCGCAATCCTCTGAACATATCGGAGCAGCTGTGATTTCGCTGTTCCCGGATCTCCGACTAAGAGCACGTGGACCTCGCCTCTAACATTTATGTCGGGTAGATGTTTAGGAACCCCGCCGAACAGGAGATACATTATTGCCTCCTTAATGTGCTCGTAGCCGTATATTGATGGGGCAATAGACTTAATTATTTTCTCATGTATCCTCGAATCCTTCGCCAACTTAATTATCTGCTCCTCTTCCTCAGGGCTTATGAGCAGGGATTCAGGCTCCCTCCCCGCAGCATCAATATAGTTCGCGTCGAGATAAAGCGTGAAAGCCCGGCTTTTACCGGTTCTAGGATAAGATGTTGCTTCAGCTCCAACTACGCCGACGACGTAAACCCTATCGCCCGGTCTAGCCGTGTCAACGATATCTTTACCAACAACCCTAATATCCAGGGAGCGGGGGGTTTGGCCTGGCGGAATATCTTCAGGATATTCCTGAATCCTCAGTTCCTGATAGTCAATGAACTTAGACTTTTCAGGAATAAAATCGAATGGTCCACCTTTACCGCAAGCCCTATTACTGCATTTAATTGGGAGATTTAGAAAAGCGCCGCTCTGCGGGACATAAACCTCAGTATCACATCTCTTACACCTGAACGCCGCCATAGTAACTATGGGCCGAACGGTTGAAGCACGCATTATTATACCTTCAATCATAACAAGCTTACCTATATGATCGGATCCAAGCTTACGCAGCGGCGTTATATGTGGCAGCCCACGCACCCTAACAACTATACCTGTCTCCTTAACCTTCTCAGCGTATTCAGGGAACTCTATCTGCAGCTGCCCAAAAGCCGCGCTGTTAGCGTAGCTAAAGTATTCTTGAGGCTTCTCGAGGAGGCTGTCTGCGAGGCGTGGATCGACAATTAAGAGATCCTCGAAGTCGAGAATTAGCGATGTGGAGGCGGTGAGAGCAATCTGGGCGATTCTCTGGCGATACTTGGCGGTTTTGAATAGCGAGCTGAATTTTTCAAGCGGTTTCTCAACGATGACCTCTGTCATACATGTTCACCTCAGTATGGAGCATTATATTATCTTCGACCTCCACTCACTAACGATCTGACGTACGCTATCATAAAGGCTCTTCTCCTCGAAAGTGAGGTTTTTCAGGGCCTGGCCTTCCGGCATCGAAATAGAGGCTAGGGATACGATTTTCCTAAGCCTGCAGTTAACTATGTCTTGAGCGAGGTTTTGGACATATTCGTATTCTCTCATCCTCTCAGGGCTTGCTTTCGAAGAATCTTTAAGCTCATTAATTAGGCGTCTAAGCCTGGGATAAAAGTCTTCTGGTAGCGTTGCTAGCTGCCCAAGCGACTGTATACGCTCAGTCCAATGAATCTTATAGAGTTTAGCGGCGTCTAACCCTCCATCCTTAATCCTAACTAAACCCTCCCTCTCAAGCTCCTGAGCAAAACAAAGCCTAACCTCGTATTCACGCCCCTCTTCAAATGGTCCCAGTGAGAACCCTACGAGGTTGATTTCAGGCGAGCTTTTAACGGCGATGACTGTGACTAATTTATTCTTGAATATGAAATCTAGGTGATTAACACTAGATCTGATATCTGCTTCTCCGGACAACATTTATACCTCTTGAGACAGACAAACAAAATAATCTCGCCTGAAATATAAAAAGATGATACACATTTTTCTGGTCTTTTCCTAAAATTGAATGAAGAATTCTAATAGGAAAATTTAAAATCTTTGGCTGTTGGGGAAAGCTTAAATTAATTGTTTCATAGATTTTTTTGAGGGTTTATGAGGGTTAAAGTTATTTACTTAGGTGTCGTTAGACATAAGGTTGGTAAGAGTGAGGAAGAGTATGAGTTATCTGAAGGCTCCTCCCTTAAAGATTTGCTCATTAAGATAGCTGAATCTAATAGGTCAATTAATGATCTTATTAGCGGTATAGGTGATAACCCCATAGATCCAACCTTAATAATAACATTAAACGGATTCACTGTGAACCCAGCGAATATCGGCTGCACAGCCCTCAGAGATGGGGATACGCTGGCACTTATGACCGTGATTGGCGGCGGATAAATAGATAAAAAATAACCCTAAATTTGATCTATTAAGCATTTCATCAACAATTGAGAGGAAAAATTCTTATAAATAACTATTACATTTTCTCTTTCACAAATAGCATGGTGAAATATATTTGCCAGAGTGGAGCTACTCAATAACCACCTACAATCCGGATAACATGGTTAGGGCAAGCGGTAGGGAGCTTAGAGTATCGCCTAAAGCAGCCAGAGAAATCTGCGCAGCCATAAAGGGCATGATGCTAGATGAGGCGAAAGAATATCTAAGCCAAGTTATCGCCAAGAAGAGAGCAGTCCCTTACAGGCG
>JAOAJJ010000001.1:20150-26517 GCA_026414245.1 Candidatus Bathyarchaeota archaeon | reverse complement strand
CCTATACGGCGCAACCTCCTTCACGATTCTCTCGGAGAGCAGCGTCTCCACGATTCTCCCAGACTCCTCTATAGCATCAATAAGCCTTCTCTTCACACCCTCCATAACATCCGCCCCACCCGCAATCTCATAATAGTGGATAATGCCTCCTGAGGGCTTAAGCGCCATACACGCCGCATCAACATACTCTATCGCTTTCTCCGGGAGATCCATTATGACGCGGTCTGCCACCCCGCGAAGATTACCCTCTATTATCTCTCTCACATCTCCGAGAAAAGGGATAACTTTTCCGTAAACATTATTCACGTAAATGTTTCTTTTAAGGTACTCTACGGCGTCCGGGTTTATATCAATCGAATAAACCTTAACTTTTTCTCGATTTTTCGCTATTAAAATTGAGAATGGTCCAACTCCGGCAAACATATCTATAACTGTTTCACCTTCAGAGACTTGGGAGGCAACTCTATAATGCTCGTAGGATAATCTAGGTGAGAAGTAAACTTTTCTCGGATCAAGAAAATATCTGCACCCATGCTCCTTATGCACGGTCTCCGTATCCGCTGAGCCAGCTATCAGCTCATATTCCCTGATGCGATAGTCTCCCTTAACAGCGCTAGACTTGGCGAGAACAGATTTTGCGCGCTTAAACACTTTTAACACTGCTTCTCCAATCAGATGCTTATGGTCTTCTAATTCAGCAGGGATCTCTAAAATAGCCACGTCGCCTATAAAATCTATCGATCTTGGAAGACTAGCTAAAAGGTGCGGCGGCAACTTATCCTCCAAGAAATCGATTAAACTTTTGAATTGTTTTTCGCGCCTCAGAAAATTCGAGATTAAGATCTCAAATTCCCCGATCTCCTTACGGATGATAGCGGATTGCTCTTCCGACAGCTTTTCTTTAAGCGGCACAAGTAGATGCTCCCCAAGATTAATCACTCTCAAATCTTTGTTTAGGAGGTTGAGTTTAACCAGCGTTCTTATCGCTTTATCCCCCAAGCTTCTATGGACTTTAATGCAGTAGGCTTCTGCTAAACGCTTTTCTCCATTCATATCGACATTTATTTTCTGATCGAAGAAACTTTAATTTTACGTTTTAGATACGCGCCCTGCTCATCAATAATCCTTTTAACATTCTCCCTCGTTACAGCCGTCGTTGTCCCAACCATCGTTACGCATGCAGCTCCCGCGGCTTCTCCAATCATGAGGATGTCTATAATGTCGTTTGCCGATAGATCCGCCACATTACATCTCCTATAACCACATTTCTCCACAAGCCCACTTATAACACCAGCGCAGAGGGCGTCACCTGCCCCGGTGGGATCAACTGTTGGAACCTTGAAAGCTGGCAGCTCAAATATGTTCTCTTTTGTTCTCGCGATGAGCCCTTTATCCCCCATGCTTATAATGACAATGTTGGCGCCGATCTCAATTAAGGACTCGCATGCCTCGTAGAGGTTCTTTCTTCCAGTTATCTGCTCGGCTTCGTAGGCGTTGCAGTGAAATATATCTGTCCACCTGATCGCCGGTATCAGGAAGTCCCATCCACGCATATATGGAGTGACCGGGTCAACGAAAGTTAAAGCGCCTAAATCTTTAGATTTCCTCAATACTTCCGGTAAACGCTCATCGAATCTCCCTGTAAGGCCGACTCCACCAGCATAGAATATTAGCGGCTGTTCCTCATTCAATATTGATAGGACGAAGTCTGGGCTCAAGAATAGATTGGCTCCGCTATCAACATGATACCTTCTATCCTCGCCTCTAACTACGAGTATTAAATCCTTCGACGTCCCAACGTTATGGATTCTCTGAAGGTGAGCGATCACACCATGCTTTTTTAGCTCACCCTCGATAAAATCTCCAAAAATATCGTAGCCAACTGCGCCTATCGAACTTAAGTCGCCGGCTTTTAAGCCAAGCTTTCTTAAATCTATGGAGACATTCCCACAGTGACCGCCTAAATGAACTTCAATACCTTTAGGTGCGAAAGTTAACTCACCGGGATCCGAAATTTTAGGTAGATCGGCAGCTATTATATCGGCAACCAGGATCCCAGCGCATGTTACTATCAGGAGATATGCCTCCACTTGAGCCTTTTTACTGAAATACGGTGTAGGTTAATGTTTTGGCTCAAGCGCTATAGCCCTTATCCAAGATGAATCCAGGCGCATGATCCTCAGCGGTAACCCTATTAAGAAGACACGTTCACATTCAATTTTATCTAAGTTAATTAATCCCTCAATAATCGGTATATCATTTTCTAGCAGAAGGATATGTGTTGCCGGCTTTACTCCTGAACCAGGCTGGTAAGCTCTCGGATCATCAGGATGGACTCCTTGAACACCAATCATCTTCACGCGTTTTTTAACAAGGTGTTCAGCGGCTTCAGGGGTTATATAAGCTCCCCCGGGGCTCCACATGAGCACTATATCCCCATCCTTAACCTTATTAAGATGCTCCGGTTTTATCGGCGTGTCAGCCTCAAACTTTAGGATAAGAGCCTCACCCATAAACTTATCTAGCGGCAAGTCTGTAAGCGACTTAAGACCATCCCTTAGATGGAGGGGTCCCTCGACATGTGTGCCTATATGTGATTCAGCCTCGATGAAATTCATGTAGGTTCCATCCTCAGCGTTTATAAACTGTTGGAGGTTAAATCTCCGAATTTGATTGCCGCGGATATATTCGCCGTTAACCTTTAGGACGTTTGGTTGAACCTCACTCGACAAATCGACAATTCTATAATTTCTGAGGGCTTCAACAATATCTTTAACCATTTTAGATCACAATTAAATATAGGTGGAAACAGATTATCTTATTTTCGTTTTAATGTGGGCAATCATTTTATTACTCCTGCAGGCAATATTTAGGCGAGGGGAAAAGGTTGGCTAAGCTTGCTATAGCTGGCGGGGAGCCGGTTAGGAGGAAGCCTTTCCCAAAGTGGCCTATATTCGATGAGAGGGAAGCTAAGGCTCTGCTGGATGTCTTAAATAGCGGTTTATGGGGGATAGGCGGCTCGAAAAAGAGGGAGTTTGAAGAGAGATTTGCGAAATATCAGCACGCTAAATATGGTGTTGCCGTAACCAGCGGTACAACAGCCCTGGAAATTTCGCTTAAATCTCTTGGAATAGGTTGCGGCGACGAAGTTATAGTTCCCTCATACACGTTTATGGCTACGGCTATCTCCGTCCTCTACGTGAACGCCATCCCGGTTTTCGCAGATATAGATCCCGAAACATATAACATCGACCCGAAGAGCGTTGAGCAGCTAATATCTGATAGAACTAAGGCTATACTGCCAGTGCATATTGGCGGTAGACCGGCGGACATGGATGCGCTCCCATCCATAGCTGGAAAGAATGAATTATATATTGTTGAAGATGCATGCCAGGCATGGGGCGCTGAGTGGAGGGGTAGAAGGGTTGGCGCAATAGGCGATATAGGATCTTTCAGCTTCCAATCCAGTAAAAATATCACTAGTGGTGAAGGCGGCATTATAGTTACTAACAATGAAGAATTGTATATTAAGGCTTGGTCTCTACATAACTGTGGTAGACTGCCTGGGAAAGCATGGTATGAGCATTATCTCCCAGGGGCAAACTATCGGATGACTGAATTCCAGGCGGCTATACTTCTAGCCCAGATGGAGAGATTTGATAGGCAGACTGAGAGGAGAATAGAGAACGCTCAATACCTAAATAATAAGCTCTCCAAGATAGACGGCGTAAAGCCGCTTAAAAACGATGAGCGGATAACTAGACATGCCTATCATCTTTACATATTTAGGATTGAGCCGGAGGCATTTGGCGGAGTATCTAAGGCTACCATCGCCAAAGCTTTACAGGCTGAAGGCATACCTGCAAGCGTCGGCTACTCGAAGCCGCTATATAAAGAGCCTTACATAGAATATTTTAGGAGATGCCCGCTCTCCTGCCCATATTATGGCAGACAGATTGACTACTCTATCGTTAAAGCGCCTGTAGCTGAAAGAGCCTGCTACTATGAAGGGTTATGGCTTCCGCAATACGTTCTTTTAGGCTCAAGAGAAGACATGGATGACATAGTGGCGGCTTTTGAGAAAATAAAATATAACTTAGAGGAACTCTATTCATATAGAGAAACCCAAGACAATTATTAGAGTTTATTGGAGCGCGGGCATTATGGAAGACTACATGACGCCTAGAGATAGATGGCTTGCGGTTCTTGAAAGAAGAAAACCTGACAGGGTTCCCATGGATTACTGGGGCACACCTGAGACCACGGAAAAACTCATGAAATATCTAGAATGCAGAAGTTTAAAGGAGCTGTATGAGCGCCTACATATAGACGCTGTTATAACGGTCTCGCCAAAATATGTTGGTCCACCGATACCGGCTGACTCAGACATATATGGATGCCGTTACAGAGACGTTAACTATGGATCAGGTGTTTATAGGGAATGCGTATACCATCCGCTAGCCGAATATAAGAGCGTATATGAGATCAAGAAGAACTATACATGGCCAACTGTAGACTTATTTGACTACTCAACTATACCGGATCAGATAGTTGGCTGGGAGGATTATCCGATTCAAGGCGGTGGATCCGAACCGTTCCTAATATATAAAAACCTACGCGGGCAGAAGCAGGCATATGTTGATTTAATTGTCAACCCAGATATCGTGCACTATTGTCTGGATAAGCTCTTTGAGTTTTGCTATGAGAACACTAAGCTCATCTACGAGCAGATTCCGGATAAAATTATGCTCTCATATGTTGCTGAGGACTTTGGATCGCAGACCGGCTTACTCTACTCGCCAAGCCAGATTAAAGAGTTTTTCCTACCCAGAATGAAGCGCATGATAGATCTAGCTCACCACCACGGCGTTTACGTATTCTTCCATAGCGATGGATCTATTAGAAGGATTATTCCAGACATGATTGAAGCTGGAATAGACATTCTCAACCCAATACAGTGGAGAAGTAGAGGTATGGATAGGGAGGAACTTAAGCGCGAGTTCGGCGATAAAGTTGTCTTTCACGGCGGAATGGATAACCAGCAAACCTTACCCTTCGGCTCCGAGGAGGATGTTAGAAAAGAGGTTAGAGACAACATACGAATATTGGAAGGGGACGGCGGCTAAATATTAGCTCCATGCCACAACATACAACCCATCACGCCAATAAGAAATATACTAGCCATGTATGATGAAGGCTACAGGTTTGGCAGATATACTTAGTTAGCATAAACCTCAAAAATTCAGAGCGAGCCAATAACCGGAAAAGTCAGCGATATTCGAGAAGCAATTAAAAAATAATTAATCTTGATCTAAAGACAAGTAGATCTATAAAAAATTGGTAACAGAAAGATATAAGAAAAAGTTTCCAGGAATAGAATAATGGGGCCGGTAGTCTAGCTGGTTAGGACGTCGCCCTCACAAGCAATAAACTATTCAACGCCGAGAGCGGCGAAGATCGTCGGTTCAAATCCGACCCGGCCCACCAAATTCGAGCCTAATTTTCCTTCAACTGTTTAAATGTCTCGGATAAGGTTTTAGTATAGCAGAATTTTTCAGCGCCATCCCAGCGTAATCTATGCTTAAATTTGTTTTTGGTCGGGGGTTTAGTATAATGATTGTAGCTGATTATAAGGTAAATTAATTGATTGGATTATTTAGCGGTGGCGCTTTCTTCTTTAACATATAGAATTATTGGCGCTGCCAATATTGGCGGGGTTAATTATGCCCGCGTCGTGAGCTCGAATTAACTAAGCGCCAAAAGTTAACGGTAGCTTGCTTATGGAACAGAGTTTAGGAGACATAAATGAATTTATAAAACATAGGCGATTTACCATAGGCTAAAAATCTTTTATGCGGAGAATTATATTCATGGTTATTAAGGTTGGCATAATAGGATGCGGCACTGTTCTTAGGAATTATCATCTACCAGCAGTCCGCGGTTTATTAGATATTGAAATTAAGGCTTTAGCTGACATTAAAGAGGATTGCATTGAGAGAACAATTAGGAAGTTTAGCTTGAGGGATGTGGAGACCTACAATAATTATCTTCAGCTCCTAAAGCGCGCCGACGTCGACGCTACATGGATATTGACGCCTCCAGAGACCCATGCCCGCATAATTATGGATGCTTGGAATCATGGTAAGCACATTTTATGTGAGAAGCCTATAGTTATGTCTGCGGGGGAAGCAGGTCTCATCGAAGGTTTATTGAAGCGGGATACTCGAGGCGAAAGTTTGATTCTTATGCCCGCCCACAACTTCATATTCACACCATGCTTCGAGAAAGCCGTTGAATATATAAGGGAGGGTTTAATAGGCGAGATAAAAGAGATCTATGGTAGGGCTGCTGTCTCTTATACACATCT
>JAOAJJ010000001.1:0-20140 GCA_026414245.1 Candidatus Bathyarchaeota archaeon | reverse complement strand
TGTATCAAACCTATTGTTTTATAAGCCGGTTACAGACTTCCGTATAAGGGCTAAAGGCGGCGTAGCTGAGGATCAGCTCCCCCACGTAATCTATTTATCCCAAGACCTCTGCGGGAGAATCAAGAAGATTATGTTTGCCAACCCTCACTCTGAGAAGCGGCCGATCGTTGAGGATATAGATGTTGGAGTCGAATTCGATAGCGGCGTTAGAGGCACCCTCTCAGCAGCGTGGTCTACCGGCATACCCTACTTTAAATTTAACATAAGGGGAAGTTCAGGATCCATACACATGGATCTGCTTAGAACACCCTTCACGTTAACATTAATTAAAGATGGTGAGAAAAGAACGATTCGCTTCGGACGGCGCTTCACTCAATATTTAGATGCTCTACTAGGCAAGCATCCATCTTACAGAAATGAGCATATACACTTCGCTAGAGCAGTCAAGGGGTTAGAGAGATTGAGAGTTGGCGTGGAGGATGGATTAGACCTCGGCAGAGCGCTGGAGATGATAATTAACGCTGTTGAGGAAAGGCCGAAAATTGAGGTGGGATTTGGCGAAAGGGTCTCTATAGTGCGGGTTAACGATGGTGTGCAAAGTTCTGTTAGACGCGCCGTCGAGCTTTTAGGAGGTCTTAATGTTCCCAGAGGCGCAAGGGTCGTCGTTAAACCTAATATCTGCTTCTGGAAGAACACGGGCGGCATGATGATAACTGACCCCCGCATCCTAGAGGCTGTTTTAAGTATTGTTAGGGAGAAGGCTGACAAAATAATTGTTGTAGAGTCCGATAATAATTCGGGAACAGCTGAAAAAAGGTTAGAGAGAAGCGGTGTAATGGATGTTATAGAGCGATGCGGAGCTGAATTTATGAATTTAAGCCGAGACGAATGTGAGGAGCATGAGGTTGCTGGCTTAAAACTACATGTGCCGAAAACGGTCTTAAACGCTGATTTTCTCATTAACCTTCCAAAGATTAAAACGTGTAATATCGCTAACACAGTAATCTCAATATCTATGAAGAATATGTTCGGTGTGATTTCCGATAAGAGAAAAACTATTTTCCATAAAAATCTGCTAGATGTGCTGCTCTATGTGAATAAGATTGTTCGCCAAGACTTAATAATCGTTGACGGGATAATCGGCATGGAGGGGTTTGGACCAGTTTGGGGTAAACCGGTTGACCTCAACCTCATAGTCTCTGGCTTCAATCCGGTAACCGTTGACGCCGTATGCTGTAGGATTATGGGCATCAACCCTTACTCCCTCAACCTTCTCTGGAGAGCGTATAAGATGGGTATGGGGGAGATAGACGTCAACAAGGTTGAGATTTTAGGTGAAAGAATTGAAAATGTTGAAAGAAAATTCTCCCGCCCAACACTGATAGCGGACAACATAGTTGGCATGGTTAGAGCAGCTCTGAAAACGTACTTTTAAGCGCCGCAACCTATTTTATCGTAAATTTTTAATATACTTATTGTTCATATCTTTTGTTTATGGGGAGATCTTATAGAAGCAAATATGATATTATCGCTGATATACTTGAAGCCGCCATGAACGGTACTAAAAAGACGCGGATAATGCATATGGCTAACGTTAACTACCATAGCTTCTGTAAGTATTTCAATATGCTTCTCGAAGACGGCTTGATTGCGGAAGTTAAAGGCTCTGATGGGGAAATAATTTACAGGACGACGGAGGCTGGAATAGAGCACTTAAAAATCTTCTCACGTTTTTTAAGCTATAAAAGGAGAGTGTCTGAAAAGAATAGTTTTTAGACTAACTCGCCCAAATTAACCGAGCTCTCACCAACGTTATTGAGCGTCTTTATGGATCTTTCATTTTCTTTTTTTCCTCTAGAATTAATGTTTTTAGCAGTGTTGAGATAAACTATCCTAGTCTTGCCGCTTTACATTTATTGGTGGTGTCCCCATTGGAGGTTGAGGTCAAGCCAACTAAGAAGATTGTTATCCTAGGTTTAGACAAACGTGAGCCGGAAAACATTGGTTTCTGCGCCATAACATTCGGCGCATCTAGACTCTTCTGGGTTGATGGACATATTCTATGCCTAGAAGTTTATGAGAAAGCTATCGAGCATGAAATCAGGAAGGGTGAATTCTACATAAGCCAATTATGCTACGCCAGTTTTCCTAAGTATAGTAGGGTCTTGGAGGTTGAGAAGGGAGCTCAAATACCGGTGGTCAACGTGTCAGACATGAAGATTTACAAGGAGATAATTAAGGCGATTTTAAGCAGCTAAAAACGGAGACTCATGGCTCCAATATCCGGTGGGAGAACGCTCGCTCCACCATTACTTTTAACCAAAAAATATTTATTGGCTTGCCTGAATCATTTTCAGTAGCATTTGAGAGATGAAGGGGTTCAAGATATGCCTGCCGAAATCTTCGACGTAGAGAAATTTATAGAGCTATCTGAAAAAGCTGACCATTGCAGAGTTAAAAGACTGAAGGAAGTAGTGAAGATCAAACTTCGCACTCAAAAGATGCTTTACACGCTGAAGGTTGACCCATCCAAAGCTGAAGAGATACTTAAAAGAATTAAATGTGAGATAAGGGAAGTTTAGGGCGAAAAAGCCCTAGTATCTTCACGCCCCTACAAGGTTCAAGACGCTTAAAATCGCCTCGAAGTTTTCCCTAGAACGCTTCTCCTTATATCTTCTCAAAGACTGGATAAGCGCCTCCATATTTATTGGCCTTATTCTCTCGTTAAATATCTTGGCGACTGGGCTCCTAATAAAGAGGTATTGGCTCACCGATGTCACGTTTGATGGTCTTCTTCTATCACTCGCCGTCTCGAAGTCTACAATATGCGCTTTATCTCTCCTATCTACTATTATATGCTTATCAGCCCGACTGAGCTCCCCGTGATCTAAACCCGCTGAATCAAGCCTCCAGCATTGCTCAAGAACATCTCTTAATATGTTTTTAAATCTTCTTGAGGATTCTTTCCCCCTGTCTAGATCCTTAATCCACTCTAAAATAGGTTTGCCGTCAATATACTCCATCAGGAGAAGTCTATCCGTATAGCCTAAGATTTTAGGTCCGACGCCAACACTGTTAGCTATGTGAAGCATCCTTGCTTCGTGATGAATCCTCCCCATCTCAGAATCAACTCTACTAATCTTTAGGGCGGCTTCGCTATCATCTTTAAGAATCACTAGGACAACTATACTTGTGCATCCCTTACCCAAAACGGGTAGGTTTGCAACGGTCTTTCCACCGGTGAAGCAGAAAGATTTTACGCCTAGCTTTTCCATATCGCTAATTCTCTTCTCAGCCTCCTCACTCTCATAGCGGGGATAGCATATAACCTGACCATATTTAACGCTCTTAAGTTCTCTCAAAGGAACTGTTATGCACATTTCAGGTAAAGCCATCTCGGTCTGCCGATCAGGTACCTAGTTAAGAACGATGCAAAACCCTTTTCTATAGAGTAAAGGTCTCTAATCTCATCATTTACAAGAATCTCCAGAGAATCAAGAAACGCTTCGGAGACAAGGCTTGCAACACCTAAACTTCTACCACCGTCCTTAAGTCTCTCCTTTAAGAGGGTAACCGCATCCACATATCTCCTACGCCTCTCAACAACCAGCCTATTGTCTTCAACCCTCGGACCAGATAAAACCTCCCCGGAGGATAGATGCTTCCTCAAAAATCTTTCGCACTCAATCATCTTTTCAATAGGCGGACCTATATGCTTTTCGATGTTTGGCAGGAAACGTGTGGGCAATTCGAAGAGAAAAATGTTTCCGATCTTTTCGTCGCTCCATATATCGCTACGTATAACCTCAAAGCTAGACTGCTTAAGCGCCTTCATGATCGCCCTCTGTGATCTGAATAGCTGACCCCAGAGTACGTCTGGAACAGCCTTTATAGGTCTAGTCTTAATGAAGATAAGTGCTGAACCCCTAGACCTAATGATCTGCAGCACCTCTTCAACCGGATATGCTTCTGGCTCCTCTGGATAAAAGAACTTTATATCTGGGTTTTTGAGGAAGAGTCTTGAAGCCATGATAAATTCGCTCAATCTATCTGTTCTAACCGCTGAGGCGACGTTCCGACCTCTGTCAACCGGATCAACAACCACTAACGGCTCATCGCGAAAGATCTTTCTAGCCTCCTCCGGGCTCTCATAGTATCCTTCAATATCTATGACCTCGCCGACACGCCATTTAGAGGCAGCCTTTAAAACATTTATGAATGAGCTATAGTATATTGTTAGAAGTTCACATAGGTAGCCGCTGAAGCCTCCGACTTTAATCTCAGCTCCATAAACGCCTATGCCATGCATAAACGCTTTCAGTAAGCGTATCTCACCCTTAATTTCGTCATTTAATTTACTTTTAACATAAGATGTGTGGAAGGGGGTTCTATCTACGGAGGACTTGGCATCTTTAGCATTGGAGACTTTAAAGCATGGGACAAAATTTACAGTGAAGCCATCAATATAAGCCTCCAAGTAGGGGTGCTCAGCGTAACTCTCAAGATAGTTTCCACCGGAAACTCTTTTAGCGGTCTCCAAAACCTTGAGAAAAATGTCTCTGCCATATTTTTTAGGCGAAAGGAGTATAAATATATCTATATCCTTTTCGCCAGCTAGCCAGGTATCTTTCGCTATCGAGCCCTCAATCTGGACATCAGCCTCTAAGCCATCTCTCAGCAATTCATTTTTCAGAGCATCAACTAAACGTACAGAAAAAACCATGGTTTTTTCCCGCTCAACATGGTCTGGAGCAGCTTTTTGAAGGACTTTTTCACATATCTCTCTAATTTTCGCCTCGAATTTGAGGTTAATCTCCTCAGACAAACCCCTTTTTATCCTCCACATCCAGTTGCTGATGATTAAGTTTACCTGCAAACCTCCCTTAGTGTCGAGTATATTGGGCCTTTAGATGTTAAGATGCTTTTCTTTAGTCTTAGGCACCTAGCCTTCACGACGCCGAAACTATGGTTCTCAAATTCCTTTAGGGTTTTAATGATGCTCTCTTTATTTCTGCTGGATTTAACGCGGGCTATTGTTAGGTGCGGGCTGAAGCCTTTATCGTCTGGCTTTATTCCAAGCTTCTGAAGACTAGGCTCAAGCTGATGATATATGCTTCTTAATTCATTGGCTCCCCTTCCTATACCAGCCCAGACGACGTTTATGTGTTTTATGTTTGGAAAAACACCTAAACCCTTAATCTCCACATCAAATGGCGTGAAAACAACTTTAATCATACCGTCATAAATTTTGTCAATCAGTGTTGAGGGCACCTCGCCAAGAAACCTAACTGTTATATGTATGTTCTCCGGCTCAACAATCTTGATATCTGCGCCGGTCTCAAGAAGGGCTGACTGAACCTTGCTCAGCTCCTTAATAACGGCTTCCTCCTCAATGTCAAAGGCGATGAAGCTGCGGATCCACTCCAAATCTATCAAACCCCGCCGAACACTACGCTATAAATGCGGCTCCAGAAATAAATCTTTATGTTCAAACAGCTCCTTCAAACCTCTGCTGTCTATGAAAAAGCTTAAAATGTCCATGAATGCTGGAAGTAATAGCGATATGGTTACTAGGTTCCTGTGGAAATTGGCTTGTGAAAAGATGCATTTAAATCCAGTATCCAGAAAGTCTTTTTAGAATGTGATCTACGCATCTATCATCGCAAAGCTAGTTAGATGGCTTTGTTCTCTTGAGTTGAGCTAGTATTGGTATCTCTCTAATACGCTCCTCCGATAATCTATCCCATATTATCCCCCTAGGTCTCTCGCCCACATTCTCTATTCTAATGGTTTTACTTGGCGTAACTATCGCGTTAACAGTAAGATCGAAAACATCTTTAGGCACAAAGTCCACTATCTGGGCATCATGAACAGTTGTCAATATCGGCGTGTTCTCGTCGACGGCGCCTATCTCACGCAACACTCCATACTCTATCTCACTGTAGCCTCCACCCTTACCAACCCTCACCCCATCCCTAGAGACGGCGACGGAGCCTGCGACGATCAAATCTACAGTGGGAGTC
Source organism: Candidatus Bathyarchaeota archaeon (assembly GCA_026414245.1). Classification (GTDB taxonomy): domain Archaea; phylum Thermoproteota; class Bathyarchaeia; order Bathyarchaeales; family DTEX01; genus DTEX01. The sequence goes on along the minus strand of JAOAJJ010000001.1, from coordinate 14,117 downwards.
TCATTAATTCCACATGCCTTACCGTATTTGAATGCGCCACGGATCGACGACGCTTCGCCGTAGGCTCTTTTAGGGATGATTTTTGGATTAAGCATTAGAAAACCAGATTTAAGTCTAGGAGTCGGCATAAGAAGCATCTTACCCTCTAAAAGAGTTAAATATCTAACCGTTATCTGGGGGGCATCTGGATTAACTTTAACGACCCTCGCCCGCTTAAATTCCTCCAGCTCAGATAACCTTCGCGCAGCAATATCTGATCCTACGAAGTTCGGTATTCTACCGTAAACCGGTCTGGGGAAACTCGCGATATTAGACTCCTCCATAAGCGACCAGATTCTTCGACGTATCTCCTCTTTACTCAGGTTAGGATTATCTGGCTGCATGAATGCTCTCTGCTGGCTTTAAGATAAACTTAAGAAAACATAAGTTTATCTTCCATAATAAGATTATTATAGTGTCCAGTCTCCGAATGCTGAAGCCGCTTAATGGAAGTGGGTTTAACGTGCCGGACGAGAACCCCCCTATCGTTATAGGAGTAACCGGTATGCCCGGCGCTGGAAAGGATACCTTTAGGAAGATTGTTCAAGAATACGGCTTCCCAGTAATCGTTATGGGCGATGAGATTAGGGCTGAAGCTGCCCGAAGAAACCTTGAGCCGACACCGGAGAATCTTGGCAAACTCATGTTACAGATTAGGGCTGAGGAGGGCCCTGAAACATTAGCTAAGAGGTGCGTACCAAAGATTAAGGCTTTAAATGCACGTGTAGTCATAGTTGATGGGCTGCGAAGCCCACATGAGGTTAGAGAGTTTAAGCGTGTTTTCTCCAGGTTTAAGGTTGTAGCCATCCATGCTTCACCTAAAACCAGATTTAAGCGTCTTCTTAATAGGGGTAGAAGCGATGACCCTAAAGACTGGGAAACATTCTATATGCGTGATCAGAGAGAGCTAAGCGTTGGTTTGGGTGAGGTTATAGCGACCGCTGACTACATGATCGTTAATGAGGGTACAATGGAGCAGCTGGGAAGGGAGATTAAGCGGGTAATAAGGAAGGTGATTAAAGATGAGTAAGCCCATGGGTAGCGTAGAGGTTAAGGTTGAAGCGGAGGTTAATCCTACAGAGGACGCAGATAAAGTTAGGGTTGCCATTCAAAAAGTTCTTGGAGACATAAACTTAGAGATCGTTGAAGAAGGCGAATATAGGAAACTTGCCGGGAGAGCGGAGGGATATGAAGCTCTAGCAAGATTCTATGATCTGTTAAGAAGGGAACGCATATTAGACGCCGCAAGAGCAGTCCTCTTAAGAGGTGTTCAAGGCAAAAAGATAGTCTTCTACCTTAATAAACAGGTTGCCTACGTGGGGCACATATCGTTCTCACAACCTTATGGCGAATCGCCGCTGGGTCCAATACTCGTGGAAATACAGTGTGATGACCCGCATAGCCTAATAGATTGGCTAACGCCAAAAACAGCAAAATAGCTGAGAAGCCAAAATTATATCGATGTGAGGTTCCGGGAAAATGCTCTTAGGCTTATCGACGCTCTTCTGTCTGGGAGAACCCTTTTCAGCCGCTCTAAAACGCTTAGATAAAATTAGTGTAGACCACATTGAGGTGGTTGATGAGGGGCTGCATGCGCTTAATAGTCGAAGGATAAGCATGCTTAAAAAAGCGGTCCTTGAAAGAGACATAAGTCTTTCCGTTCACGCGCCCTTCGCCGACATAAACATTGCATCAACATCGCCAACAATAAGATATGCTATAATGAAGCGGCTTAAAAAATCAATAAAGTTGTCGGCGCAATTGGATCCGGAATGCTGGGTCTTTCATCCAGGTATCCGAAGCGCGATAAGTAGCTCGCTCCGAAACCTGGATTGGGAGATCAATTTAAAGTCTACCCGTGAGCTCCTTAGAGAAGCTGAGAGGCATGGGCTGAAAATAGCTATAGAGAATGTTCCTGAACCATTCCCATTTCTGCTTAAGAGGGTTGAGGAATTCGAGAGTTTCTATAAGGCTTTGGGAATAGATGGGTTGAATCTAGGTATAACATTCGATGTTGGGCATGCTAACATAAATGGGCAGATAAACGAGTTTATAGAGAGGATTGGAAATAAGGTTGTTAATATTCATGTCCATGATAATTATGGGGGTTCAGACTCCCACTTAGGCATAGGGTTCGGAAACATAAATTGGGTTGAAGTAATAAACGTCATCAAAAAAATAAATTACAAGGGTGCGCTAGTTATAGAATCCATGAATAACGTTGAGGAAAGCATCCGAGCCTTAAGGAGACTGATTAGCGAATAGCCGACTTTGAAGCCGCCTCTATGCTGGGCTTAAATTTTTAAGGGGGTTCTTGAAAAACTTTTCGAGCGTCTTTCAAATACTTTTCTCTAAGACTATGAGCTACCGGGCTAAGTGTAATGTTTACGCATCTCTTCGCATAAAGGTAGAGCTAAGATTTCATCTAGAAGTTTTCTCGCCTGCTCCTCCGACCTCGTCCAGGGGTCCATCATGATTAGTTGTAGTAAGAGCTCTTTGCTTCCCCTCTCATAAGCCTCGAGCTCAACCTCCACTGGCGCAACCCTGTCGCGCAGTATATATGCAATCAGCGGTTTAGGCAGCCCATGAGTTTTAATCCCCTGAACACCTCTTCTACTGACTAGAGCCGGAACCTCAACCTCAAAGTTGCTCGGCACCCCTGGAACAAAATCACCAGAATTCATAATGTTGACTATAAATATCCTCGGTATATCGCAGGCAATAGACTCTATCAATGGAACAATTATTTCACCAGACTTCTCAGGTGGAAAAACGTCTATAACCCTAATAGTTGGATCCTCCACTATCTTAAGAAGCCTCTCTACAGGATCCACCTTCGGCGTCTCAAACACAAAGCCCCACCATTTCCGCGGATCCTCTCTCCATCTGCGCTCAGTTTCATCATTGACATGATACCACCAGGGCCATGATCCGCCGCCGGGAGTGCATGTGTCACCTATTGGAAAGGCTCCAAACTTCCTGTATAGATCTATGGCTTTAGGCCCTAGATCATCGCTCGGCGGGCATTTTTCCCAGTATTTGGGTGCCTCCTTCTCAATCCATTCATCTAAAATTGGAAATGCATCCTCGCCCTTATGATGGAAGCAGGTTAACCATATAAAATGGTTAACCCCCGGAGCCTCAAAGGTTATGTCCTCTTTCTTAAATCCCAGGACGTTTGCTAGATGATATACGCCGCTGAATCCATGGCATAAGCTGACAAACTTTAGCTTAGGATATTTCCTACCTAAATATGTTGTTCCAGATAGGACGGGGTTTGCGAGCTGGATGTACCATGAGTTGGGACATATATCAAGTATGTCGTTCACTATGGACTCAAATAATCTAAATTGATAGAAGTTTATCCAGAACCCTTCATCATGCATAACATGATAGCTGCCGCCAAACCTGTAACCATATTTAAAACCTATGTTCCATCCTTCCCTATAGCCACTGTAGCCGACGACCAGAGCGGTATTTACCACAAAGTCGGCATCCTTCAATGCTTCCTTTCGATCCAATGTCTTCTCGACACGCAACCTAATTTTCATCTCATCAGCATATCTTTTACATAACGCATAAACGGCGTTCAGCCTCCTCTCATTTATATCCATGAGGCTGATGGTGCTTCCCTCAAGGTTTGGCGTGAGACATAAGTCTTTAATGAGCGCTAGGGAGAAAGTGGCGCTTCCAGCGCCAATAACGCTAACCTTAACTTTAACCATTCAACCACCACTATAAAGATATCTTTGAATCATTGATTAAAGGGTAGATTGTTAAATTCTTAAGCCAGCCTATATGATAGTATAAATTTTTCGTTTTTCTAAAATAACATGGTAACGTTTATGGATCTAGGATCCTTCGTGATTAATCCCAGCATTAATGTTAGCCCATATTGTTACTCTATTCTTAGGATTGAGCCGTACTTAAATTGTGAACATGGATGCCTCTATTGTTTTGGATGCTGGTATAGAGTTAAACCAGGCGATGGAGGCGAGGCGGGGCTTAATGTTATTAGAGATTTCAGAGGTCTGCTGAATTTTCTTAGGAAGAGAAACCTGAAAACCATGCCATTCAGATTATCCACTCTAGTTGACCCATTCCAACCTATGGAGGAGAAACATGGGATAAGTAAGCGCATTATGGAGCTATGTCTAAAATATGAGGTGCCGCTAATAATAAATACTAAGGCAACACTTCTTCTAAGAGAAGACATCCTTAACGTTCTGACAAAGTTGAGCAGTAAAGGTCTTATTATAGTGCAGGTCTCGCTCTCAACGATTAATGCTAAGATCGCCAGCATACTGGAGCCCAATGCGCCGCCGCCTATGGAAAGGTTAGATATGTCTGAGAAGCTTTCGCGGGAGAATGTTCCATTGATAGTCCGCCTGCAGCCATTTATACCCGGGATAACGGATTACGAGGTTGAAGATATTGTTAGGCTTGCTCATTATGCCGGAGCAAAACAAATAATTGTTGAAGCGTTAAGGGATGAGATGGCAAAACTGCAGATATATAGGGAGATAGCCTACGAGAAGAGCGTTTATGACAACTTAAGCTTATGGCTCCATTATTCTCCATCAGTTGAAGTGTCCTCAAAAATCGTTCGACCAAGCGTCGAGTGGAGGCTCAAAGCCTACACGAATACTAAAAATCTATGTGAAAAACACGGTCTGGAATTTTCAACATGTAAAGAAGGTTTCTATAATTATCATACTGCGAAAAATTGCTGCGGCATGCATTATCTGGAAGATGGAAAGTATTTGTTGAGGCCAACGCTACATGAGGTGTGGACGTACTGTGAGAGACGCGGCTCAATCCCCGGTTTCGATGATGTTGCAGCGAGCCTTACAGACGCGTACCTTTTTGGAGACGGCGTGAGGCGGTATCCTAAGGCATTAGGGAAGAAAGTGTTGTCGCATGAGAAAATTCTGAGGGAGATTCTTTACGAGAGACGAGATATGATGAGAATTTTGCTTCCATCCCTTTCCCAGCAAATCTAGCGAGATTAATGGATTTTTAAGCATCATTTTGGTAGAGGGACTTCAACGATATCTAAGTCTTTTGGTATAAGAGTATTTGGGAATATTTTCTTAGCTTGCTCCAATAGAACGCTGGGATCACTATATCTTGCGCTGATGTGAGTTAAAACCAGAAGTTTCACATTGGCTTTCAAGGCTATTTGAGCCGCCTCACTCGGCGTTGAGTGCCCCTCTTCCCTCGCTTTCTCGGCGAGGTCATCGCTTAAAGTCGCCTCATGAATCAATACATCAGCGTTTTCCGCTAAATAGGCGATCTTCTCCGAGGGTCTCGTGTCCCCACTATAAACAATCTTTCTTCCAGGTCTAGGGGGTCCCATAACATCCGACGGCTTAACTATTCTTCCATCGGGAAGAGTAACCTCCTCACCTCTCTGAAGGGCGGACCATAAAGGCCCTTTCGGGATCCCCAACGCCGTAGCTTTCTCAGGGTGGAATTTTCCGGGTTTAGGCTTCTCGATAAAGGCGTACGCCAACGACTGTGTTGAATGCTCAGCCCAGACGGCTTGAACCTCATACTCCCTCTCCTTATGTACTGTTCCCTCATATTCTATCTCATTAATTTCTATCGAAAAACTCAGCCAAAACTTAACGGTCTTAAAGATAGACTCTAGGAAATCCTTGATCCCCGCAGGCCCATAAATTTGGAGGGATTTATCTCTACCTAGAAGCGACATCGTTTGTATCACTCCAGGTAAACCTAAAACATGGTCTCCATGCATATGTGTTATAAAAATTGCCATTTTACGGTTTAGCCCAATTTTAGCCTTAATCATCTGCCTCTGTGTTCCCTCACCGCAGTCAAGCATTAATATGTCGCCTTCACGCTGCACGATTATTGATGGAAGCGAGCGGTCGTTGGTTGGCACACTTGCAGCTGTCCCCAAGAAAATAATTCTTAAGCTCAAGTTTAATCACCCTTCAGCATACTTGAAAATAGATATTTCACGTGTAAGTCTTCTATGAACATAGACGAAGTGGGATTCAAGATGCTTAAATCCATGTTTCTGCCCAATCTCATGCACTTTAATGTCTTTTGGGGCGGCGATACATATCATGCCACCATCCCTAATAATATTTCTGGCCGAGGAGAAAAAGCGTTCTACAATGTTTCTTGTCGTAGAGCCGAGCGTTGAGGATGTTGTCCCATAGGGTGGATCCGTAGCTATCCGATCCACGCTTCCAGCGGACAGTGGTGGGATGCAGGCGTCCGCAACAGCTATGGTCTCCGGGTCTACGCTGAAAAACCTGAGGTTCTTTAGGCTTCCTTCAACCATACGCCTCTTAACATCGAAGCCTATGATGCGGCATCCAATTAAGCCGGCTTCAATTAATATGCTTCCGGTTCCGCAGAAGGGGTCTAGGAGCAGGTTCCCCGCCCTAGCCTGAGCTAAATTAACCATACACCTCGCAATTTTAGCTGTCATTGCAGATGGATGGAAGAAGACTCTTCTTCTAGGTCCCCGCTCCAGCAAATCTTTATGCTTTATTTCAACCAGTCTTAACCCGAAAAAGAACATGTTATCGACTAATACGCCTTCGAACGTTTTATCTGGGTTTTTAAGGTTAACTCTAGCTTTATCTACGCCTCCAAATATTATTTCTCCTATACTCCGCTCTAACGCTAGACAGCTAATATGTGGGGCGCAGCCTCTTACCCTTATAACCCTGACAGCGAAGGATTCCCCCTCACCGAGAAATTGTGTGAAGTCTATTTTCCTAGCATTGGATAGAATCTCGTCTACTCCCGCCTCGCAGTTAAATAATTCTAGGCAGCAGCCTTTAGCTAGCGCAGATCTAAACCCAACCGCCTTCGCGCATTTAATGTCGGCTTCAACTCTTAACAACTGGGTTAACTCACTTAAAACTCGGAAATTATATCCCTCAGCGCTAAGAATAGACTTCACTTCGGAAAAGGGTAGAGTGGGGTTTTCGCCTGAAAGTAGAAAGAATAATTTAGCCAAGTCGACTATACTCTCTCCGCCCCGCTCAGCTTTAAGCGAGTAGCTTCTTTAACCCTTCGTCTGCCCTCCCCCTATATTCTTCGAGGATCTCCCTCGCCCTATCCATCCTAATCTTCCTTTCCTTAACCATCCGATCAGCTATAATATCTATTAATTCTCCGGTTGCCCCAGCCATAATCGCTATATTTCTCGCATGCAGCTCCATATGCCCCCTCTGTATGCCTTCAGATACAAGAGCCCTTAAGGCGGCGAGATTTTGAGCCAAGCCGACGGAAACCATGACTTCAGCCAATTCGCGGGCGGATTTAACGCCTAGAATCTTCAGGGCTATTTTAGCTATCGGATGCACCTTCGTCGCGCCGCCAATTATTCCAACGGCCATAGGCATCTCTATTGATCCAACTAGGTCGCCATCTTCATTCTTCTCCCAAACCGACAGCGGCATGTAACACCCAAATCTGGCAGCGTATGCGTGTGCGCCAGCCTCGATAGCTCTATGATCATTACATGTAGCTAATGCTACTGAGATTATGCCGTTTAATATGCCCTTATTGTGTGTTGCAGCCCTGTAGGGGTCGGCTGCGGCGAAGGCGTAAGCATCTATTATGCTGTCGACAACTTCCTCGCCTCCAACAGCGTTCTTGTCAACAATGGTCCAAGCCCTTGCAAGCCTCTCGGTTGCGAGGTTGGAGACTATTCGGAGAAGCACTTTTCCACCAGTTATGTGCGCTATCAATGGCGCCACAGCCTCGCACATAGTGTTAACAGCATTTGCGCCCATAGCATCTCTGCAATCTACGAGCAGCTCTGTTATAACCATCGGCCCTTTAATCGTGTCTATAACTTTAACCCTCAAGTCTTTTGCTCCACCACCAACGGAAACCAGCATCGGATCCTGCTCATTGGCTTTCTTCAAAATATCTTCCTTAGCCTCTAAAATGGACATTCTAGCCCTATAGGGATCTTTAATCTTCACGGCTTGTATCTGTCCAATCATTACTGGCTCAGTGCTGCTTGCAAATATTCCGCCTTTACTTCTAGTCATCTTGGCGCCGTGGCTGGCAGCCGCTACAACCGATGTTTCCTCGATAACCATTGGTATAAGATAATCTCTTCCATTAATTAGAAAGTTTACAGCTATACCCATAGGCATCGGGAAAACCCCTATAACATTCTCAATCATTCTGTCAGCTAAATCTAGGCTTAATGCGCCCGAAGCCTTAAGCGCACTAACCTCTTCATCGGTTAAATCAGCGAATTCTTTAACCAACCTAAGCCTCTCATCGATGCTCAGCTTATAAAATCCCGAGATCGCAGACGACTTCAATAAAAACCCTCCGCTCAAATCCTCCTTAAACTGTTATTTCTGAACCCATCCATAAATATATTATTTAGAGCCTAGAAATATAGAAGCATCTAAATCGACTTCGACCCCCCTTTCCCATAAGCCTCTAGCGTTATATCTGCCTCCTCCACTAACCCCTTCCTCTTCAATCTCATTAATGCGGCTACTACTTCCCATAAATGGCAATCAAGCCTCCTCCAAATTTCGGAGAGAGGCATAGATCCATATTCCATGAGAATACCATATACCCTACTTTCAATTTCATCTATAGATTTCTTTTTAATGAGGTAGTAGTGTGGCCCCTTAACAACCCCCTCTTCATCCTCCAAACTAATTTTCTCTTCCATACGATCACTCTTCAAGAAAATATTTCGCCTAAAACTAATAAAATATTCTTCTTTAAAGTATCCGCGCCTTCATGCCTTTTCATGGGAGCCGCCGCCTTGGTTATCCCTCGGTATTGGTAGGGATGGCGGCGTCGTAGCCATAGCCCACCCTATCCACGCTATAACGAAGAGGAATAAGTAGACGAAAATCAGTACTGGTATAATTATCGCCCACTCACTTATAGAATACCCCAGGAACTCAGCGTTCGCCGGCGATAAAAACAGCGCCCAGAAATACACTATCATAGTCGTTATGCTTAACGCCATAAGCAGGATCCCCCAAACTACGTCGCGCATACCGTGTCATCCCGAAAAATTATTTAAAGCTGATGACGGTTAATAAATATAATGGGTTTTCATAATTTAAAGTGGTGATCAGCCATGAGCATTAGAAAATTGCAGGGGATTGTTGTAGATGTTGAGCGGACTGGAGAATACATGGTTGATGAAGAGGGTGAAAAATGGGAGAAATGCATTTTCACAATCGAGTTAACCGGCTTCTCAAAGCGTACACCCAACGAAGTTTTGCCGGAAAACTTGAGGGGGAAACGAGTGAAAATCGTCCGCTATTGCCTGTACGATTGGCACTATAAGATTGGCGTAAGAAAAACTCTCGAGCCTGATGAGACGGAAGCTGTTCTCTCCGGCAAATCTACAAGCACAGTTTTTATTAAAGCCTATGAATAAATTGCTGCTGGAAAGTTTTGATGGTGTGAGCACTCTAGAACATAAATATGCGCCTGTTAAAATGAAGTGTTTAAGAGAACAAGAAACTCCCTTCAACGACGTGCCTCTTTATCAGCGTATAGGTAGGTCGCGTGGACTGCATCCCAGTTATGTCATACTTCTGTAAATAGCGGGCAGTTTTCAGCTAGCTTTTACACTTAAAGGGTAAAATTGATCCTCGCGAATAATATGTTGTCGTATTAGGCATGTATATGCATTAATATTCTAAGCGTATTAACAAATTTAAACTTCTGCCTGCTGAGCCCGTTTATTTAGCGTTGAATGGTGGAGAAAATGTCATCGAAATTCACTAGAAAGTGGGAGGAAGGTGAGCAGAAAGGGCTTAAAGCTATGCTTAACCCCTCTGAGCCCTTGAGAAATAGGGTTGAGCTAGCTATTAAACGGGTTGAAGCGCAAATACAATATATTGAGAGCACGTTGAATCGGCTAACTGAGAGAGACAGATATCTATTCTCAAAGATCGTTGAGGCTTATTCTAGACATCAGATTCAGAAGGCTCATGTACTGGCAAATGAGCTTGCTGAATTAAGGAAGATGGCTAATTTTATGATGAATGCCGAGCTTGCATTAGAGAGGGTTGCGTTGAGGCTTAAAACGGTAACGCAGCTCGGTAATGTTGTGTCAACTCTGGCTCCAGCTACACAAGTTTTGCAGAGCGTTCGTGTAGGATTGAGTGGATTACTGCCAAATGCCGAGAAAGAGATAGGGCAGATCGGCGCTATGCTGAATGACTTGATAATTGAGGCTGGTGAGGTTACTGGGGTTGCGCCTAACTTTGAAGTTGTAAGCGATGATGCTCAGAGAATCCTCGATGAAGCGGCTATAATAGCTGAGCAGAAGATGAAGGAGAGGTTCCCGGAGCTGCCCTCACTAAAGTCTACGGAGGGAGCTGGCGAAGATTCCAGCTTCTCTGAATAATTTGGGGGGTGTGGTTTTTGCAGACAAACATTTTTGCCAATCTAATTGGGAGAAATTTAAAAGATGATGGCGGTAAAGAAGTCGGCAGGATAGTATCTTTTGTGATAGATTCTTCAGGCGAAGTTAAGGAGGTTCTAGTTGAAAATAAGGGTGAAGATCTAATTAAATATCCAGTTGAGAGATTGAAGGTTGGGCAGGATGAGGTCCTCCTAGTCTCGGAGATTGATAAGCGGGTTGAAGAGATTTGCGAGAAACTCCCGGTTTTATTGAAGAAGCGTGAGATTCTTGAATCCCTCTTTAAGAACAAGGAGATATTACCTGAAATCTACGAGAGCATGAGCGCCGAATTTGATAAGGCTATAGATAATGTGAGGGTTAAAGCACAAGGTGTTTTAGGCGATATAGAGCGGCAGATTCAGCTTCAAGAAAACATTATCAAGACGCTTCATTTAGCTAGAACTTTCCTTGAGATGGAGCATGGGATAGGAAACATAAGGGATGACGTGTTCAGGCAGTCTCTTCTGTCGATTCTTAGAGAGATAAAGTATGTATCGTATAGAAAAATGAGTTTATTGAAAACTAAGGAGAGAGTTTCCAACCTCTCCATTCGAGCGGATGTTAGCATTGCAGCAGATAAATATGTTGATCAGAAGCCTGTGATGAATGTGCGCATAACTAATGAGTGATCATTGATTTAGAGGCATCCAGGTGTCCTCTAATGATTAAGGAGATTTTCGGGAGGATGAGAAAACCCTTAAACGAAATCTTGTTAGAGGCGATTAGCGAGCTTGGAAAGCAATACTCTAGGCTTGAACTCGCATACTTGAAGCTGGCTAAAAGAGACAAAGAGCTATTTGAGGAATGCGCTTCATATCTAAGTAAAGGTATGAGGAATAGGGCAGTAATATATGCGAATGAGATTGCCGAGGTGAGGAAGATGATGAGCTTCGTGCAGGGGATCCAGTTATCAATCGAGAAAGCTATATTGAGGCTTGAGACACTTAAGGCTGTAACACCGACCATGGAGGATATTAAGGGAGTGTTTAGCGAAGTCAAGAGCGCACTTGAAGATATTTCTAAAGCGATGCCGTCACTAACGCCGGAACTAAGCAATCTAATGAACTCTATAAATGATTTAATAGCATCAACCGAGATGAGTCTAAGTGCGCCGGAGCCTCTGGTGATCAGGGATGAGGCTACAGAAGCCATACTTAAAGAGGCATCAAACTTCATCAGACAGGATATTGAAAGGAAGATTCCTGAGCCTCCTAAAGAAATCCACGTACCTGAACCCCCCAATGAAGTGGCTATTAAGCCTCGCATCGCTCTAACAGTCGACGGTTTAGAGTTCTATGTTGATTCAGATGGTTCAATAATTGGTGAGAGAAGCGGTATGTCAAATGCTTTAGCTGAAGAAATAATTCTAGATTATGTTGAGCGAAATAATGGTGAGATGAATATTTCAAAGTGCGCCAAAGAGCTAAACATGTCTCCCGCTAAAATCATGAGCGCCCTCGAATCTTTGAGTAGAAAAGGGAAGATAAGGATTGAATAGGTGTAGGGAGGTATGAGCGCAGCTCAAGAGCTGGAGCAGCTAGCATTGAGATATGCTGAGCAGGCGGTGATGCTCGATAGACAAGGTAAGAGGGAGATGGCTATCGAGGCTTATCAGAAGGCTATAGATAGCCTGCTGAAAATAGCGAAAATAAACCCGGACTACGAGCTGAATAAAATATATCTGCAGAGGGCTGAAGCATATAAGAAAAGGGTTGCTGCGCTCAAATCCTCCCTACGCCTAAGTCCAACGACAGCTGAAGACTCCGACGAGGGGAGAACACGCTTCGAAGACCTCATTATAAAGGAGCCGCCTAAAGTCACATGGGAAGATGTAGTTGGACTTGAAGATGCGAAAAGGGCTATTAGAGAAGCCATAGTTTATCCATCACTTAGACCGGACCTATTCCCGCTAGGCTGGCCCAGAGGTATCCTGCTTTTCGGTCCACCTGGATGCGGGAAGACGCTTCTAGCCGCGGCGGTTGCCAATGAGATCAACGCTAAATTTATTCCTGTTGATGCAGCGTGTATAATGTCTAAGTGGCTTGGTGAAGCTGAGCAGAATGTTGCTAGACTATTCAATTTAGCTAGGAGGGAAGCGAACACTTCGCCAGTAATAATCTTTATTGATGAGGTTGACTCGCTAATAGGGGCTAGGCGGTTTGAAGTTGGCGGCGAGATAAGGGTTAGGAATCAATTCCTTAAGGAGATGGACGGCATATTAGATAAGAAGAACCCGCTTAAGGTTTACGTTATCGGCGCAACAAATAAACCTTGGGATATGGATCCCCCATTTATAAGAAGGTTTCAAAAAAGGATTTATGTGCCTCCCCCGGACTATAAGCAGCGTCTGGAAACCTTTAAGCTCTACACGAAACCTCTGAAACTGGCGCCTGACGTGGACCTAGAAAAGCTGGCGCAGCTCACTGAGGGCTTCTCTGGAAGCGATATTATGGATATTTGCCAGTCCGTTCAACTTAAAGTTAACAGCGAAATATTTGAGAACTGCGTGGATTATAGTAAAGCAGAACCTAGACCGATATCTATGAAGGACTTCCTAGATGTTTTAAAGATGAGGAAACCAAGCGTATCAAAAGAGATGCTGGCTCAATACGAGAAGTGGTTTAACGAGTTTAAAGCCCTATAAAGAATCTTTTAAGAACCCTCTTAAGCGTTAAAGTTATTACCAAGGTTTCTACTGTTTATTTATGAAGCCCGGTGGTGTAGTGGACAAGCATAACGGGCTTTGGAGGTAAAGGGGAATTTTACAATATAATAGTTCCTGCTGAGGAAACCCGTTGACGGGAGTTCGAATCTCCCCCGGGCTACCAATAATCCATTCTAGCGCTTTTATATCAACCGCCAACTTTAATGAGATCCTCCCTCGCTAGAGTGGAATATGTTATCCCCCAGTTTTCGAGCTGTTTGAGAAAAGTCTGTCTCCCAAATCCTATTATTAGGATGAAGGGTCCTTTGTTTTCGCAATAAAACTAATGACCTAAGGTTTATTTGTGTGATTGAAGCGTTTCTCGGGGAGAACCGGCGTAGATGTTCTTAGAAGGGTATATATAGGGAAAAACCCCACTACTATATAATGTTTGCAATAAAAGCTGACATTATTTTAACCCCATTTAGGATGCTTAGAGAAGCATATGTTTTAATAGATGAGGGGAAAATAGTTGGGGTTTCGAGGGATAGATCTGAAGGTTTACGTGAGGTATATAAATATGATGATTGCATTTTAGCTCCCGGCTTAGTGGATATACATATTCACGGCGGCTTCGGCGTAGATTTAACATACTCAACTACCAGAGAAATAAAGGATTTATCTAGGAAACTACTTGCGACCGGCGTGACATCCTATATGCCGTCCACGGTCACCGACTCCGCTGATAGTATAGAAAACGCCGTTAGAAATATTCGTGAAGCATCAGAGTCTCATAGCGGTTCAAGGATTCTTGGAATTCACCTAGAGGGTCCGTACCTCAACCCTATGAGAAGTGGGGCACAGTCTAAGGAGTATATCCGTAAGCCTTCCCTAGAAGAATTTGAAAGATTTTATAACGCTAGTGGAAAGCTTGTGAAGAGAGTAACGGTAGCTCCTGAAATCGATAATGGAATAGAT
>JAOAJJ010000019.1:2635-11762 GCA_026414245.1 Candidatus Bathyarchaeota archaeon | reverse complement strand
GCCCCGATATATGCGACCTAAACCTGGAGATAGAGAAAGCTAAAATCGCTATAAAATATGGTGCTGACACAATAATGGATCTGAGCACCGCTGGAGACCTAGATGAAGTTCGAAGAGCAATAATCAAGGCTGCTAAGGTTCCGGTTGGAACGGTTCCAATATATCAGGCCGCTATAGAAGCCGCCAGAAAGAAGGGGTCAATAGTGCACATGACTGAGGACGATATATTTAACACGATAGAGAAGCATGCTAAAGATGGTGTAGACTTCATGACGGTTCACTGTGGGGTAACGAGAGATGTTGTGAAAAAGCTTGCGAAGCAGCAGCGTCTGATGGGTATAGTGAGCAGGGGAGGAACATTTTTGGCTTCATGGATACTTTGCAACGATGAGGAGAACCCGCTCTATAAGAGTTACGATTACCTGCTTGAGATCGCTGTAAAATACGATTTCACATTAAGCCTAGGGGATGGGCTTAGACCCGGATGCATATTTGATTCTACGGACTACTATCAGATCCAAGAGCTGCTGACAATAGGTGAGCTCGTTAAAAGAGCTAGGGAGGCATGCGTTCAATCTATGGTTGAGGGTCCAGGTCACCTACCTCTAAACCACATTGAGCCAAACATCAAGCTTGCAAAGTCAATCTGCTTAGAGGCGCCATTATATGTTCTCGGCCCAGTCGTAACGGAGATAGCTCCAGGATACGATCATATCGTAAGCGCGATAGGAGGAGCGCTAGCCGGGCTTGCTGGAGCAGACTTCTTGTGTTATGTTACTCCAGCCGAACATCTTGGATTACCTTCGCCGGAAGATGTTAAGGAAGGGGTTATAGCCACTAGGATAGCGGCTCACTCCGCTGATATCGTTAGGCTTGGAGAGAGGGCTGCTTTGAGAGACCTTGAGATGGCTAAGGCTAGAACAAACCTGGATTGGAAACGTCAAATAGAGAACGCCATAGATCCGGAGAAAGCCATGAAGATTCGTGGGAGATCTAGGCTCAAGAGCCCAGAGGCATGCTCAATGTGCTCTGAATACTGCGCGATAAAAATGTTGAAAGAAGCGTTAAGAGCTCAATGCTTATGAGAGGCGGCATGCAATTTAATAACATTTAATTATGGCGCCTAAATATCGAGTATCGTTGAAGCGGTTGAGGTTTAAATGATGCTTAAAGATATAAAAAGCGTTAAAAAGGTCCCGGTTACAATAACTATCGCCGGCAGCGACTCTGGTGGTGGCGCTGGAATACAAGCAGATCTTAAAACTTTCGCAGCTCTAGGGGTTCACGGCACAACGGCGATAACTTGTATAACAGCTCAAAACACCTACTCCGTGACGGCGGTAGAGTGTGTTAAACCGGAGATTGTTAAGGAGCAGATTAAGCAGGTATCTGAAGACATGGGAATTGATTCCGGGAAGACCGGTATGCTATATACGGAGGAGATTATTAAGGTTGTCTCTGAAGAAATATCGAAGCGTGGTTTTCCATTAGTTGTTGACCCGGTTATGGTCGCTAAATCCGGGGCACCACTATTAAAGCCGGAGGCTGAAAATGCCCTGAAGAACCTTCTTCTCCCATTAGCAACAGTTATAACGCCCAATAAATTTGAGGCAGAAAGGCTTATTGGCAGGGAGATTAAGGATATCGAGGACGCAAAAAGAGCTGCTGAAGAGATATGCACCATGGGACCTAAAGCTGTTGTTGTTAAGGGTGGGCATCTAAACAACCCGAAAGAATCTGTTGACGTGCTCTACTATAAGGGCGAGCACACCGTTTTCAGAGCGCCGAGATTAGATTCAAAGACGACGCATGGAACCGGCTGCAGCTTCTCAGCAGCTATAGCAGCCTTCATCGCTAGAGGCGAAGACATACCGTCAGCAGTTAAACATGCAAAAGACTTCATCACACATGCGATAAAATTTGGTTTGAGAATTGGCAAGGGCGTTGGACCAGTTAACCCGCTGGCAACTCTCTACCGCGAAGCTTCCAAATACAGCGTTTTGAAAAGCGTCAATGAAGCAAAAAGAATCCTTGAATCTTCACCCCACATTGGCAGTTTGGCTCCGGAGGTTGGAATAAACATCGCAATGGCTTTACCCTATGCTGAAAGTGTCAAAGATGTGGCGGCAATTCCCGGAAGGCTAATGAGAGTCTTCGACAATGTTAGGTCTTCGTCATACCCAGAGTTTGGCGCCTCAAGCCACCTGGCTAGATATCTCCTAGAAATAATGAAGTATGACCCTAGCAAAAGAGCTGCAATAAATATACGTTTTTCAGAGGATATTCTAGCTTTACTTGGGGAAGAGAACCTTCGAATATCATATTATGATAGGGGGGAAGAGCCGGAGGAAGTAAAAAGAATTGAGGGGATGACTATACCATGGGGCGTAAAACAGGCGATAGCGAGAGTCGGCGGGATTCCAGACGTAATATATCATAGAGGTGATGTGGGTAAAGAACCCATGATAATTGTTTTTGGAGAGGATGCGACAAAATTAGCTGAGAAAATCGTTGGACTCTCACTTAAATTCATCAACAAATTACGGGCAGAACCTAATTACAGCAAGACTTAATAACTTTCCATAACTTTAATAAAAATATTAGACAGTTTGAGGCGCCGATTATATGAGGAGTAAAATACTTGGGATGCGCCTTCCCTTAGCAATATTTATTTTGGCAGTTTTAGCGTTTGTGATAGCAGGCTCCATATTATTTCACCTTACTCTAATGAGCAATTTAGTGGATGCAAATTGGTTATCTCTGAGGGCGGAATTTCTCAAATTGAATTTTCCAAAGTCGTGGCACGCGGAAAAGGGATATAACGGAACCGTTTACGTAATTAACTTATTTAGTGACGATTACAAAACAATATTACATTTTGAGTTTTATAGTGAGGCGGCGACCAGAAGTTTTATGGAGAGCAATAATCTCACGCAAGTCTCCTCGATACCCGAATTTGATGCGGAAAAAATATATAATTGGACATTGAGACAAAACAATAATGCTACCTGCCATATAATTGAAGTAAACTCTGACCTATCTAACTTTATAGAGAGTTGGGCAAATGCCCGAGGATATGAAGTCCACCGCATATTTATAAAGATAGAGAACGCCTACAAAGTGAATAATGTTCCATATAACACAACAGGATTATTCCTCTCATCAATCGTTGATCGGAAACTCATAAAAATTATCTTTTATGGTGAGGAAAACTCGTGGAGTGAAAATCAAGAAGAT
The DNA here is from genome assembly GCA_026414245.1 of Candidatus Bathyarchaeota archaeon. Taxonomy (GTDB): domain Archaea; phylum Thermoproteota; class Bathyarchaeia; order Bathyarchaeales; family DTEX01; genus DTEX01. The sequence goes on along the minus strand of JAOAJJ010000019.1, from coordinate 8,525 downwards.
TTTAAGAAGATATTAGATTCAACAGAGATTTTTATAGATAAGTGGTATACATGAGCGCAAATAAATTAAATCACCGGAGAATAATTATCAACTTATTGATAGGCGGCATGATAAATTTTGGTGCACTGATTTTTCTTGACTTAACCGTGTATTCGATGATGGATTGGATATATAGATCGCTCGGAATCTATGGAGTATTAATATATGAAGAAGCGAGAAACGCGTACTACCTTATTAGGCTGGGAACGGTTTTTCTATCCAGCGGATTCATAGGCGGATTATATGTTGGATACAAAATAAAAGAGAACTTGAAGCTAATCATGGCTTTCCCAAGCCCCACCGGACTATCCTTAGTAATCCTATTACAATTTTTACTAGGGAACAGGGCTATTCTGACACAAAATGTTTTTGAATTAGTTAAGATCTTTGTTATCCCCCTGGTAATATCGCTTTTAGGGTCATATTTAGGAGGATACACCCTTAACTGGCATGTGGAAAAGAAGCCTAAAGAAGAGAGAATAAGTTTTACATTCAGTTAAGGTAAAATTTAGAGAGCGACCAATATTGTTAAGTCATTGACGTTTGTTCCAGTTGGCCCCGTATAAATTAAGTCCCCTAAAGCCTTAAAGAACGTGTAAGAATCGTTATTCCGTAGATATTTTTCAGCGTCAAGCCCTAATTTTTTCGAGCGGTGAATGGTTGCTCCATCCACTATAGCTCCAGCGGCATCTGTTGGTCCATCGACTCCATCCGTGCTTGTTGAAGCGATAACCACCCCCCTCAAACCAGATATACTTAATGCTGAAGATAGCGCTATCTCCTGATTTCTACCCCCGATTCCTCCCCCAATTACGGTAACTGTGCTTTCACCCCCTATAACTACGCCAGCGGGACGTTTTACTGGATTACTTGAGGAAATTATTTCCCTAGCTATTGCGCCAACCATTAAACCTATATCTCTCGCCTCCCCCTCAGCATAAGAGGTTAATAAAAGAGCGTTTAATCCCGCCTTCCTCATCTCGTTTATCGCTGAGAGACATGCATCTCTATTATTTCCCACGATGAAGTTGTAGGTCTTTTTAAAACATGCGTCACCGCTTTTCGGGGTCTCTTCAATTAACCCTTTCTCCCCCTTCAAAAGAAGATTTTTAACAGAGTCCGGAACGCTTTCCCAGACACCATATTTCCTTAGAACATTAATAGCGTCTTTAAATGTTGACGAATCTGGAACCGTTGGTCCAGAGGCTATAACATCTAGTGGGTCACCTACAACATCTGAAAGGAGTAGGCTGATTAATGTTGCGGGATAAGCTCTTTTTGCCAGTTGCCCTCCCTTAAACTTCGATAAATGTTTTCTAACAGCGTTTATCTCGCTAATCGTAGCACCGCATTTCAGAAGAATCTCGGTAACTTTTCTTTTATCTTCAAGCGATATTTCGTCGCGTGGATAAGCCATGAGGCTTGATCCCCCTCCAGAAATTAGGCATATTATTAAATCTTCTTCCCCAGCTTTTTCCGCAATCTCCATAATTCTTTTCGCCCCTTCCACGCTGCTCTCGTCTGGAATTGGGTGGCTTGCCTCATGAATTTTCACAACCATGGTTTTAAATCTCTTTGGAGAACCCCGTGGAACAACGATTATACCATCTTCTATTCTCTCTCCAAGAATATCTTCTATCGCCTCAGCCATATAGCCGCTCGCTTTACCCCCGCCAACAACAAAAATTTTATTGAAGGATTTTAGGTCGAAGATATTACCGTCAATTATGAGGTTTCCACCATGAACTTTAACCCTTGAATAAATTAGGTTTCTTGGATTAACGGATTCTATAGCCTTCTCAATGGTGTCTAAAGCGATCTCTCTAGCTCTCTGATCCTCGTCCGACTCAGCATTACTGAGGATCTCCTCCCTATTCTTAACTTTAGCGATCACCTCAAGCCACCATGTTCACTACTTCACTATCGCCACCATTTAATAACTCTTCCCACAAATATTAAGCCTTATGAAGCAGCGATTAAATCCAAAACTTCTTTAACAGAAAAATTATTTTTCCCCTTATAGATTATTTCTTTTGGAGGAGCATTTTTGAGAGAACTGCTTAGCTTATCTAACGTTCGGGAATCTCTATTCTATAGTAAGGCTCCCAACGATAGAGTTGAGTGCACTCTATGTGAGCGTAGATGCAATATCCCTCCTGAAGAGTATGGTTTCTGTAAGACTCGACTGAACATTAATGGAAAGCTCTATACAACGGTATATGGTGCCATAAGCGCCGTAGAAAGTAGACCAATAGAGATTAAGCCTTTCTTCCATTACTGGCCCGGCTCAACATCTCTCACATTTTCAACCTGGTCGTGCAACTTTAGCTGCCCATGGTGTCAAAATTGGACTCTATCAAAGATTTCACCAGATCCAAGCAATGTCAACTATTGTCCACCTGAAGATATGGTAAGTTTAGCTGTCCAGAGCGGTGATGAGGGTTTATGCGCCAGTTTTCAAGAGCCTACTCTTCTAACAGATTGGAACATTGATGTTTTCAAGATTGGACGTAATTTAGGATTTTATGCATGCTATGTCTCCAACGGGTATATGACGCTTGAAGCCTTAAAAGCCCTTTGGGAGTCCGGGATGGATGGGCTAAAAATCGATATTAAGGGGGATTTTGAGGTTTATGAGAAGTTTTGTGGTGGAGTGAAACCGGAGATAGTCTGGAGAAATGTTAGAGAGGCGAAAAAGATGGGATTTCATGTCGAATTAGTGAATCTTGTGATCACCGATATTAATGATGATGAGGCATGCTTGAGAACAATAATTGAGCGGGCGCTTAAGGAGGCTGGTCCGGAAACACCAATCCATTTCACCAGATACTACCCAGCATATAAGTTTAATAAACCGGCAACTAGTTTAAGGACTCTTGAAGGGGCTTATGAGATGGCTAAGAGCATGGGAATGCTCTATCCCTATATAGGTAATGTTCCAGGGCATAAATATGAGCACACATATTGCCCGAATTGCCATGAAACTCTCATAAAGAGGTATGGCTTCACAGTTACACGCTACAATATTACGAAAGAGAATAGGTGTCCAAAATGCCATACTATTATAAATATACGTGGCAGATACGTTGGAAAGAAGCGTCCACATATGCTGACGTAGAGTATGCTTTTCCTACCTAATTGTGGCGTAAAAATATGAAACATTACTATTTAAGCCACTGAAAATTTCTACCCAATGATATTAACTTAACATATTGCTTCAAACGTTATATTGCTCTCCTCATCCTTGTTAATAGAGTAATCGTTAACGGAATTTATTTTCTTAAAAACCCATTTATACGGGAATTTCGCCGCCAGAATCGCCAACTTAAATGGATAAGCCTCAAACATTTCCAGAAAGCTAAACAGTTTCTTTACCTGGTCTTCTGGGAAATATGCTCTGTCAGCATTAGGCGCTTTAACCTCAAAGGCTATTACGCACTCCCCCTTCGTTGCGAAGACGTCTGGTAAAGGCTCACTACTGGGCGCTGACACGGGGATCCTAACCGACTTAAATCCTAATTCACGAAGCCTCCTCACCAGATCTCTCTCAGCTTGATAGCCGCGCTTCTTCATCCGCTTGATCTCCTTCAAAGTTAGGATCCTGCCGCGTCTACCCTTATATTTATGCTTGCTCCTAGCAGCTAGATCTCTCAGCGACAATTTGCTCAGTCACCCATGTTGGCTAGTCTAGGCATTTCTACTTTTCTCCTCGAGGGGCCTTATGGCTAGTCTAATTAAATCCATGAGCCAGTCGGAAAAGTTTTTAGCGTTAGCATATTTCTGATACTTCTTTTTATAGGGGACTTTAGAGATCATGTGCATCTCCAACATTTTTCTCACGTAAAATTTAGCTGTCGACTTGGGGATGTTTGCTTCTTTAGCTAAATCGCCGCTGGTGAAGACCATGCCTAGCCGAGAATATGCCCTTATAACTTCCGCTGGAAAGGGCATTGAGATATTCACTACCTTGATTAACTCTTCATTTAGCTGGGACATCTCGGAGCCCTCTTTTGGATTAAAAATGTATCCCAAAACCTTAAAAGATTTTCTGATAGGATTACATGGCTTCGGAATAGGTCAGAGATTAAATGCTTTCTTCTACATCCAGTTTAACCTCTAATGCTGGATATTAAGCATCATATGAGATATAAAATCTGAGTATATCATTCAAGTAAACTATAACGTTTTGTAGGAAATCATTGAGCGATAAAATTGGAACTATCGGAGTCCTCTCATGAAACTTATATTGGGATGGAAATAATGATAAGACGGCTGGCACAAAAAAGGCGTATCTCCACCCTCTAATGCCAATATCACCCATAAGATATCTTGATGCCTCCGCCAAAGACCTTGTTCTTTCAATCTGCTTTTCCACAGCCCTTAAACTCGCAGCACCACTCCATTTTCGCCGCCAATGCTTGCAGTCAACTGAAATCACCAGCGGTTTTTTAATTCCAATTAAGTCTATTTCCCACCTCTTCTTGAGCCATGTGAAGCGGAAATTAGTCTTAACGGCGAAGCCATTCTCCTCAAATGACACCCTTGAAAATTTTTCAAATTCCACCCATGTCAAAAGCCTTGCAACCCTCTCAACATCGGATCCCAGTTCCGCAGCCTTAAGGGCTATTTTCAAACGCTGCACACCGTTAACGGTAATTGTCCCATCATCGATCTTTAAGAGCCCATCCTTAGAAAACTCTCTAAGAATATTCTTCGCCATGTCACGGGGGACGTGCGCTGCCCCACTAACGTCTTCTATCCTTATAGGATTAAGATCAACGGTCTCTTTAAGCACGGCTAGTAAAATCTCCCTTTTAGCACATTCCAAAATACCTTATTCCACCAACAAAATTAAAAGAATTAGGCACGACTAGTTAATTCTTTTGAAGGAGAATAGCTGCTTCCTTTAGTCTCCATGCCTATTTCTGGCTTTGCACATTTAACTCACGTTTCTCTTTCCCCTTATATTCTTGTGCAACGATCATGGTTGATGTTAGAATAACACTTGGTATGCTTCTCACCTTATCGAGGAAATCGTTTAAGTGTGTTAGCTCGGGTACACTAACCCTGGCGATGATATCGTATTCTCCGTAAATTATGCTCGCATCCAAAACATTGTTTAGATCAGCTATTTTCTTGCAGACTTCCCTCTCAGTTCCAGAATTCACTTTAAAGAGCACATAGGCTTTAATCACCATACTCTACACCTTCAGCTCCGGTTATATTAGACGCCAAAAAATATGCGAATGGAGTTACTTAATTGTTTCTGTAAGCTGCAGCATTAAGTCTCCGCTAGAATGTGAGATACACATGCTCTTTAACCACAAATCTCCCCGTTAAACGTATGTCTTCCGATGATGAGCCAACCATGACCCCGAATTCCCCGGGCTCTACAACCCACTTCATCTCCTGATTCAGGAACGATAGGTCTTCGAGAGTTAACTTGAACATGATAGGCTTTTCTTCGCCAGGCTTAAGGGTTACCCGCTTAAACCCTTTTAGCTCCTTCACCGGTCTAGTTACACTTGCAACGAAGTCCCTCACATACAATTGTACAACCTCATCGCCCTCCCTCTCGCCAATATTCTTCAATTTAAGCCTGATCTCCACATCCTGTTTACCTTCGACTTCACATGGATTTATCTCTAAACAACTATATTCGAAACTCGTGTAACTTAACCCATGCCCAAATGGGAAAAGCGGCGTATAGAGAGCATCTATATATTTTGAAGTCCACTTATTCTCGGGCGATGGCGGCCTACCGGTATTTTTATGATTATAGTAGATTGGCACTTGACCAACGGTTCGCGGGAAGGTTACAGATATCTTACCTCCCGGATTATAGTCTCCA
>JAOAJJ010000019.1:0-2625 GCA_026414245.1 Candidatus Bathyarchaeota archaeon | reverse complement strand
TCCAAATATAACGTCCGCTATCGCATAGCCAGCTTGAACCCCCGGGAACCATGCTTCTATAATTGAGGGTATATGCTCAGCTGGCCACGAAATCGATAGGGGTCTACCGTTCATTAATACCATCGCTATCGGAACCCCGGTGGCATATATCGCTTTTAGAAGGTCTTCTTGGACGCCGGGTAAATCTAGGTAAGCCCTGGAAGCTGCCTCCCCACTCATGTTTCTGCTCTCTCCGACGACAACTATCGCCACATCGCTCTCCTCAGCCACTTTTATAGCTTCCTCAAAGCCTTCTTTAGACTCATCTATGATACCGCATCCTTTAGCATAAAGAACCTTGGTTTTGCTTGACAACTTACTTCTAATGCCCTCCAAAACAGTGACAACATCCTTCGGATCCCCTAAACAAGACCATGGGCCGAGTGGGGCTTCCTTATCGTCAGCTAATGGGCCAATTATAGCGACCGCCTCCAAATCTTTACTTAATGGTAGAAGATGCCCCTCATTCTTTAGCAGAACTATACTTTTTCTCGCTATTTCTAAAGCGGCATTAACATGCTCTTTACATTTTATTATATGGGCTGCTATCTTAGGGTCGACATATGGTCTTTCGAAGAGACCGAGCTTAAATTTGATTTTAAGTATTCGTCTAACAGACTCATTTATATTTTCTTCGGAAACTTTTCCCTCTTTAACTAGATGAAGTAAAGCCCTTTGATATATGTCGCCCTCCATATCCATATCTACCCCGGCTTTTAGAGCTTTTTCAGCAGCCTCATATATGTCGCCAGCGATACCATGGTTTAATAGTTCTCCTATAGCGTTCCAGTCGCTTACAACAAAACCATCAAACCCCCATTCTCCGCGCAGTATTGTTTTAAGAGTATATGGGTTTGCTGAAGCCGGTATACCATTTAAATCGTTGAAGGCGCTCATTATCGTTCCAGCTCCAGCCTTAATAGCCGCCTTAAATGGCGGTAGGTAAACTTCCCTCAATGTGCGCTCAGATATATCAACGGTGTTATAGTCTCTTCCACCCTCAGCCCCTCCATAAGCGACGTAATGCTTTGGGCATGCAACAATCGAGTTTCGATTAGAGAGATCAGAGCCTTGGAAGCCTTCCACTAAAGCCTTAGCCATAACTGACCCCAGATAAGGGTCTTCGCCGGCACCTTCCGCGATCCTACCCCACCTAGGATCACGGGCAATGTCAACCATTGGCGCAAAAGTCCAACGTATGCCATCAGAGGCCGCTTCAGCAGCGGCTATAGATGCCGCCATCTTAACGGCTTCAGGATCCCATGTGCTCGCTAGCCCTAAAGGTATCGGGAATATGGTTTTGTATCCATGTAGAACATCTAGGCCAAATATAAGCGGTATGCCTAGCCTAGACTCTTCAACGGCTATCCTCTGAACCCTATTTATCTCCTCTGCGCCATGCACGTTAAGCAGCGACCCCACCTTGCCTTCCCTAATCATCTGCTCGATTTTTTCCGCTACGCCGCTGTACTGACACATCTGCCCAATCTTCTCTTCAAGCGTCATCCTGCTTAAAAGATCCTCAATCCTTTTTTCAATTGGTTGATTTGAATCTAAATATAACGGCTTCAAACCTCTTCCCCACCTCCGAAGATTATTGAACCATCACCTAATAATAATTTTGGAGTCTCTAGCGCTTTACCCACCATATAGAGAATAAACTTGATTGAAAAATGCTCTAAAAAAGGAGTTAAAATTAAGATTTAGATTTATAAACTTAGGCCAACCAATATTGGCGCAAAAACCTCAGCTACCAGTGACATGACCGTGATCATGGTGTTTAATGAGGGGCCGGCTGTATCCTTAAATGGATCCCCAACTGTGTCACCTATAACTGCAGATTTATGGGCTTCAGAGCCCTTACCGCCATGTGCTCCAGACTCAATATATTTTTTGGCGTTATCCCAGAGCCCTCCGGAGTTAGCCATGAGAAGAGCGAATATGATTCCTGTAACTATGCTTCCAGCGAGGAAGCCTGCAAGCGCCTCTTTCCTTAAAAATATTATTGTTAGAACAGGAGTCGCTATTGCCAGTAGACATGGCAACAATAGTTCTTTAATAGCGCCTTTAGTGGCTATATCTACACATGTAGCGTAATCCGGCTTAGATCTCCCCTCAATCAGCCCTGGGATCTCTTTAAATTGGCGTCTAATCTCCTTAATCATTCTCTCAGCGTTCCTCCCCACAGCGAGTATTAACAGCGCTGAAAGTAGGGGCGGCATCATCCCCCCGAGAAAGACTCCGATAACAACCCTCGGATCCATTAAATCAAGCTCCTTAATATCCACTAGATGGGCGTAGGCTGCAAACAATGATAGAACCGTTAATGCAGCGGCTCCTATAGCGAACCCTTTTGTAATGGCTTTTGTCGTATTGCCGGCGGCGTCAAGCCTATCGGCGATTTCAACGACCTCTTCGCCTAAACCGGACTGTTCAGCTATACCCTTCGCGTTATCAGATATCGGCCCATATGCGTCGGCAGATATCGTTATTCCCACAGTAGCCAGCATCCCGACGGCTGCTATCGCTATCCCGTAGAATGGGTTTATATTAAACATTCCCGATAGATGCCAGGCGGCGAGCATT
>JAOAJJ010000200.1 GCA_026414245.1 Candidatus Bathyarchaeota archaeon | reverse complement strand
CCCTCAGGAGCTTGGCTTAGGGGGGAATGGGGTGCAGCTTGGTTCGGAGATTTGCAGCTCTTTGCCAGCAGATACGCCCCCATAAGAAGCTACGTTGAGAGATACGTTGCGCATCTAGAGGAAAAATCTTCTTTAAATACTGTTCTCCAAGAACTCTACAAGTGGGGCACTCAGCCATCTTTTAGAGACTGGAATTATCTATATAGGTTAGATACATTAAATACTATTAAGACAGGGGTTCTCGCTTTCACATTAAGAACATCCTGGGCTTATAGAACAAGATGGTTTACGCCTATAGAAGACTATCAATATATAAGGTGGAGCAATTTAAAGCCGCAATTAAAGCTGGCATTTAGCATAATTGATGGCTTCAGTAATGAGGCCGCCCTCAATATTGAAGAGAATATTCCCACGAGGTATTATCAGCATTTCGTCGCAGCCTACTTCTTAGGCTACATAACCCTAAATGTGAAGATAGTTGAATATAACATGAGCAAAGGCTGGTACACCCCCGTTTCAAACGTGCTGGTCCGTCATTTAAGCGGGGATCCAAACGAATATTTATTCTGGCCCTTCAATAGCTATTCGAGGTTTTCTGATGGTGATGGTAACGTGGCTTTTTACGGTTTAATACCTTACAGGCAGTTTACCTTCGATGCGTGGAAGTTTGATGAGAGGGATGGGAGCATAACATATGCTGTCGATAGAGGGATTTATGGGACAGCGGCTGAGGTGGCTGGAGGAATAAGTAATATAGCGATACCCGTTGCGCATCCATATAATCTCCTAATCCCAGTGTTTAAATGCACGGAGGTGGCGTTTTTCAATGTTTTTGACGTTAGATATTTGCGGGAATCTTATACAACATTCACTACAATACCCTACAGGTTAAGCGTCTATGATTCGGATAGGAAGGCTGAGCCGATTTTCCACGGCTCTTATTTTGATCCAAATAATGGTGTGGGCTTAGTTTTTGTGAGACGCGGCTCTAGAATAATAATAGCGTTTAATCCGAATCCTGCGGAAACTAGGAGACCCTTAATTCTACTAACAAATAGTTCCTTAGAAAATACAGAAGGCTACGGGTTGCTGGTCGACAAGCCGCTGATAATTAGGAAAACCGTGTATGAGGTGGCTAAAGATATTTATTATATAGCGCTGGGCAGATATGAGAGGTTAAAGGAGAAAAATGTGAGAAACAAGGGCGCCGAGGTCTTACTTGATAACGCTAAGATCTTTATCGAAGAAGCCGAATTTTCCCTCAAAGAGAAAAACTATAGAAAATTCTTCAGTTCTTCAATCGCCGCCTTAGCTTATACTTCAGGAGCCTATAATGGATGCGTAATGCCCCTTATTGATGAGTCTGGCGCGTTCCTTTTATCCTTTACGCCAATAGTATTAATATTTAGCGTGTTATTCGAAAGGTTTGTTTTTCATATGTATGGGTTGAAGAGAATAATCGGAGTGTTTATTTTACTTGTATTTGCCCTGGCGATAATGGGTCTTCTAACTCCACTATTCAGTATAGTATCAAACTCTATCTTTATGCTGCTAGGCGTCGGCATATTGCTTCTATCTATCTTCATTATCATAATCTTCTTGAGAGAAAGCAGAGAACTCATGGAGTATATCGCCGAGACAAAGTTAGGGTACCATATTATTAGAACAGAAAAGACAGCTGCTATGCTCCATTCTCTAGGTGTTGCGGTGGACAATCTTAGAAAACACTTCTTCATATCTGTTACAGCCCTAATAACAATCATCGTCATGTCGGCAGCTATAACAACCTTTACATCAGCATCCTATACGGTAAGAGCTGTATCTACTCCAAGAGAAGGTTACACTCCACTCTACGAGGGGATCTTAATAAAGAAATTATGGGGGATTCCGCCTGACGCTCAACGCGGCGGGGTGCTCGATGTATTAATGATGGAATACTTGGATGCAATAGTTGGTGAAAACTTTATGATTTCCCCAAGGGTTTGGAAGTATCCATCATCTGTATATGCGCCCAGCATCGGCGTACTAGGTGTAAAAACACCAATCGAAACCACAAACGGAACCAGGATAATTACTCCGCTAGTTCTATATGGAGTTTCTTCCATCGATATTGAAAGAGCATTCTCAACATCGCTTATTTATTTCGATAAATATGTTTTTGACTCTCATAAAGAAAGCTGTCTAATCCCAGAATCGCTAGCCAAAAGATTAAATCTAACCGTTGGCATGTCAATTTCACTGAAAAATCCTGAAGTTAATCTCCTGGTAGTAGGGATATTTGACGCTATAGTCTTAGGCGAACTTAGAGACCTAGATGGTTGGCCTATTCTACCGATAGATCCAATGTATTCGCCAACAATATATAGGATAGAGACGCCCTACACTGAGACAACGATGCCCCAACCGATTAGAGGAGACAATATAATAATGGTCCGCTGGGATAAAGCTCTAGAATTAGGCGGCTTAGTGAATAGCATAGCAGTTATACCTAAAGACCGGGTGGAGATGGGGAGAATTTATGAAATTGCGTCGAGGATTGCGCTTGGCGTGGATGCTACAGTGTA
>JAOAJJ010000199.1 GCA_026414245.1 Candidatus Bathyarchaeota archaeon | reverse complement strand
GCTCAGAGGGGTGCGGGTATGAGCGGCGGGCTGGTTTGGCCTGCAGATTCTGCACGTCGAGCTTCAGTGACCCACCGTCCAATTCCAGCTGCCTAGAGATCTCATATGTTTTGGATTAGGTTGCATGCCTGGCATATGTCGCTTACAGTGGGTTCACCGCATATTTTACATTGGTTTAAAGGGATTCTCGGAGATTTGTCTTTAACTGCCCCCCTTATTTTTTCAGCCGACCTATAGATCTTATATTTTGTTCCAGGATGCTTCTCCTCAAGCCTATTCACCATGTTTCTCACATCGTTTCTCAGGGCTTCCCCGGCGTATGGGCATGGGTTCTCCTGAAAACGTATACCCTTTAAATATGCGTATAGAGCCACCTCCTTCTCTAAGGTTTCGCAGAGAGGCTTAACTCTGGGCACTAGACCCGGCTCCTCTTCATCGAAAGATGGTCCTGTCCTAGAGATTCTGAGGAAGTCTCCATGTATTATGTTGAGGAGAAATGTTTGGACCTCATCGTCCAGATTATGGGCTGTTGCGATCTTCGTCGCCCCAATCTTCGCTGCAAGCATATTTAATGCCTTCCTCCTTAGAACCCCGCAGTAGGAGCATGGTGTCAGCCTGCTCCCGGAAAACCTTATCCGCTTAACTATGTCGTCAAGCGTGTAGCCGTAGAGCTCCTTAAATGATGTAACAAAGTGTTTTACGCCGAGGCTTCTACAGTGTTCAGAGGCTATCTCTATGGCTTCATCCCTATAACCCATTATCCCCTCATCCACCGTTATAGCGTAGAGCGAAGCCATGGGGAAATCTCTCTCAATCTTTGCGAGTATGTACAGTAGGCTGGTGCTGTCTTTTCCGCCGGAAACGGCGACCGCTATCCTATCATTAAATCTAAGCATGTTGTATTTTGCTATGGTGGCTTTAACCCTACCTTCGATAGACTCGAGGAAGCATTTTACGCAAAGTTTTTCTCCAGAGTAGCGCCTAACATAGAAGGCTTCTCTAAGACCGCAAACAGTGCATTTAATCATAATTTAGCTTCCCTCTAGGCGGGATCGGTTTCAGCAGTGTCGATTTTTCCGTCACACTCTTAAACCCAGCATAATATTTGCGATTAATAGAAATAGTGAGAGGGCGTTGAAAAACCTTTTTAACACTTTGCTGCCGGTTTTAGCCGCTCCTTCAAATAAGCATTGGAGAAACTTATCGCCGTCAAGCATAGGTATGGGCAGCATATTAAAGATTGCCACACTAACGAGCACTATAAAGAGCCATTGAAGGGTGAGGTAAACCTGAATATCCCAGAAGTATCCGAATCCAATCAGGCTTGGATAATAGGGTAAGTAGGGTGAAAGTATCCCGATTATAGCCTTACGTTCATCCTCAGGGCTTCGGGCGGACACTATTAGAAAATCGCCTCTATTAGTTGACACCACCAATCTGTCACCGGGCTTGACATTAGACATGAATGCCAAGAGGTCATGTTGAGATCTTATCCTAGTATTATTTAAGGCGTAGATCACATCCCATCTCCCTATTCCAGCCTTCTGGAGCGGAGCGTTCTCCAAAACATTGATAACAACTATTCCCGAGGAGGTTGATGAGAAGAGAGTTGAAATCAGTAGGAGCGTAATTAATCCGAAGATTAAGTTTGAAGATGACCCCGCTGAGAATATCTTCATTCTGGAGAGAGGAGGAAGCCTATTTATCTCCTCCTCTTCAACCTCAACAAATCCGCCGGGAAATATTGCCAACGCCAATAATCCAGCGGATTTTATATTAACCCCTTCAATTAACGCTATTATCCCATGCGCAGCCTCATGGACGAAGACCGCTGTTAGAACCGCAACCAGGAAGTAGGGCAACCATAGCAGGTCAAGTGTTAGACCTGGGATTATCGGCACCACTGTAGCTTCCCGCCTACGGTAAAGGAAGGCTTCTACAATATTTCTCGAGAGAAAAACCGTTATGAAGAGCATTAATCCTAAACCTAGAGGAACACTTATGGTGGAGAACGCTTTCCATAAAACCTTTTGCCTCTCAGAGTACTTGCGGAGGAGATCCTTAAACCACTTAGACTCGTATTTAATGAAGAGCGGCTTAATGTCTAACCCGTATCTCCTTAAGGGTAAAACTCTACCCAAGAGGTAGATCGCTAGCCAAGCGATTAGAATTAAAAAGATAAATAGACTCTCTCTACTCAAGCGAAGCCAGCGCCCCCTTCAGATATTAAGGCTTCTTAGGGAGACGCAGAATAAAACACAACCATTACTAATAAATTTTCTGAATGTTTAAATAATATGTTGTTTAAGGCGCCAAAAATCTTAACTTTCAGGGAAGCATTATTTAGACTTGAACGCCCGCTTAAATTCCGCTTAAACCAGATTTAAAGGGGTGCTTTAATTCGGGGTCTAGAGAGGTTGGCTAAGAAGCCCGTGGTGCACGCTGAGAGAATCGAGGTCTTTTATAGCGCAGAGCATTGGAGACTCCTATCTGATTTAAGGGTTAAGGCTATTAAAGTCATGGAGGCTCTTAGGAACGCCCATNTGCCGTGCATAGTGCATGGA
>JAOAJJ010000198.1 GCA_026414245.1 Candidatus Bathyarchaeota archaeon | reverse complement strand
TGTGTATAAGAGACAGGTCCCAGACGGTGTTGAATCTCACAAAGAGAATTGAAAGCACTAAACGCGAAAAGCATTGCGATGGCAATCACAACAGGAATCTCACAAAGAGAATTGAAAGATTAGTATAAGTATCTCGGGGAAGACATGCATAGGTATGTGAATCTCACAAAGAGAATTGAAAGCGCACGAACGCCCACGCCCACGAAGCGCAGGCTTTTTCATGAATCTCACAAAGAGAATTGAGATCTAGTCTAATGATTTCTTAACTATCTCCTTAAGAGAATAATATTGTCGGAACTATCCTCTAGACAAAGGGCTTTGGGTTTGATCCATGTTTGGTAGGTATGAGGGAAAATTATTAGAGAAGATAAATAGAAGCAATAATCCGGCTACGAATATGTATGCGAGCATGATGGACTAAAATTCTTTAGAAGATGAAAATTATGTTTCCCAGAGGCGTTCCATGTTCATCTAAAAGTATTTAAATAGTGGACCGGGCGGGATTCGAACCCGCGACCTCCGCCGTTCTCGGCGCTTATGCCCTTCTTGCGAGGGCGGCATTCATGCCACTAAACTACCGGCCCACCCATTTAATCTAATATTTCTTAATCTAGGTTTTAGATTTATTTTTCGCTAGAATGTTTCTCTGGGTAAAGTTTAAAATTAATTGTTTACTTTTTAGGTATTGATGGATTGCGGTAGAAATGTGGGTCTTCTCGAGGTTATATCTCGGATCTTTGAGAGTGGAGAATATTTTGGCGCTCTCCCGGATGGTGTTATAAGTGTTGATCTTATAACTCCCGAGATAGTTAGAGTTACTTTTATAGATAAGGTTGATTTTAACCTTTTCTGCGAGATAGCTATCGGGGAGGGCTACTCTATTGATGCGCAGGGTTATGCTCCGAGGATAGTGGATAAAGGTAATATTGTTGCTAGGATAGGCGGCAGGTCTGATCCTGGAGCGGAGCGCAGCGTCTTCCTATATCTTTTTCCAGCATCGGTTGAGGCGATGAGCATGTATATGAAGGCTGTAGCTATGAGGCTAGGGGTCTTAAACTCTGAGGCTGGTAAAATAAACATTGAGAAGCTCTTAAGATATAACTTGAAGGTTATAGGGCTTGTTGAAAAGTATAGGAGGAGCCGCTATAAGAGCTTGGTTGAGACAGCGAGAATGTAAAGATTACTTAAAAGATTACTTAAAGGAATAATTTTCCTCACAGCCCAATGTTATGGCGAAAAACATATATTTTGTTTCCGCCATTTTTGTTCTTGGTCGGGCGGTAGCTCAGCCTGGTAGAGCTTCCGAGCTAGCCGTATATCGGCTGGCGGGGATGCTGTAGGCGTCCACCTTCAGTGTGGTGGCGCTATTCAGCCTACCAGGCGCACAGATACCGGAGTGTCGCAGGTTCAAATCCTGCCCGCCCGACCAATTAATCCACCAACCACTTATTATCGCCCAATACTGTTCATTTAAATAACTTTAAACAAATTTTTGGTGTAAATTCCAAATATGGATCCCAATTTTAGACAAAAAGTATATATGTAGGATATATATTGATATTTAACACCTCCTGTCCCGGCAATTCTTCACCTCACCTTGAGGTGTGGAGGTTCGGGTTTTCAGGCTAGGTAAAAGAAAATTAAATGTTAAAGGAGGAAAGGAATAAGTATGAATAGAAAAATCAGCCTGGTAATAGTTCTATTATTGGCGTCGATGCTAGCTATTTTCCCCATTAATATTGGGGCTGAGGGAAACCCAGCTCTTTTAAGGCTCTGGGCTGATAAAGGCTCATACGTAAGCAAGAATCCTGATCCATGGATAGAGGAGAGCTGGGTCGTTTATGGTGAGGCGTCATTTACCCTCTATATTGACGCTAAGAATTGGCCTGTAAAGAATGTTACTCTTATCGTGGCGGTGAACGATACAAGCGCTATTGGAGACATAACTGTAGGCTCAACCACGATAACCAGCGGCAACTTCAATTATGGTCTCGCCCCTTGGCCATCCGGCAATGGAACTATTCCTCGGCATGGCGTTTATCCGACATATTACGCTCTTATCCCATTTGGCAACGTCAACCAAAACTACGGCTATTACAATTATCCATACGGTGGCTACTGGGCTTATAGGGCAAACACCACGGTTTCCATAGTGGCGTCTAAGCCTGTAAAGGTTCACTTTGACGCTTACGGCACCATAAGCGGTGGACCACAAAAAGGTAAATCAGCAGTATGCCCATTCAGCCATGACTTAACCTGCATTCCAACGTATGCTCTGCCTCCGGGGGAAGCTCCAGCCATATCTATCAGTAAGATAGCTAATGTCATGATGGCTCATGTAGGCGACGTAGTAAAATACATTTATTATGTGAAGAACGCTGGGAATTTTCCCCTATCTAACGTTTACGTTGCGGATAGCTTAAACATGACTGTAAGTTATGTTAGAGGCGATGATGATGAAGACGGATTGCTCGATCTAGGCGAGGTCTGGATCTTTGAGGCTGAATACGTTGCTCCAGGAAACGTCGGCGATGACCTATATAATGAGGCGACCGCCTACGGAACCTATGGTGGCTATACTG
>JAOAJJ010000197.1 GCA_026414245.1 Candidatus Bathyarchaeota archaeon | reverse complement strand
ATGATAGATAATGATGTGGTCCCCTGCAGCTGGCATGTGGTCGATGCTGATGAAGTCTCCAATACTATAGGTGCACAGGTTGATAGGGTGCTGCTAGCGAAATCTAGACCCAAACATATTCCAGGCGTCATTAAGATGCCAGACTTGAGGATCATAGGATTTTCAACGGTATTTTATAGTCGAAGAGGCTCTCCAAAGCCTGAAATAAATCCCGTAATTATAATATCAGTGGTGACGAATTCCGGCAAAGAAAAGCAATTTATCGCGGATTCTTCAGGGGATGACAGTCAGATTATTAAAGATTTCATCAACTATGTGAGAGAATTCGATCCTGATATAATCGTCGGTTTCGAAACAAATAGGAGAGATATACCATACTTGACGATTAGAGCGAGAAAGAGCGGTCTAGTCCTAAAAATTGGCAGGTTGGACACCGAACCCCATACAAGCACTTATGGTCATATATCGATAACCGGCAGAGCACATGTGGACTTGCTTGATTATGCCGATGAATTCCCCGAAGTTAAAATAAAGACTTTAGAGAATGTTGCCGATTATCTGGGCGTCATGAAGATCGAGGAAAGAATTATAATCGAAGATTTTGAGGTTGCGCATTACTGGGAGGATGAGGAAAAAAGACCTCTGCTACTGAAGTTTTCAATGGAGAATGCTAGGTGCATAATGGGGATTATGGAGCGCATAATTGAATTCGCATCTCAACTTTCTAGCCTCGTTGGCTTACCATTAGATCACGTGGGCACAGCGGCAGTGGGCTTCAGGGTTGAATGGTTCTTAATGCGCCACGCCTACCAAATTGGTGAATTAATTCCTAAAAGGCTTGAGAGACCCTACATCCCATACGCTGGGGCAATGGTTCTGGAGCCTAAGCCGGGAATACATAGCAATATCGCCGTCTTAGATTTTAAATCCATGTATCCAAGCATAATGGTAGCTTTTAATATTTCACCAGATACATATATTCCACCTGAAGAGTCGGAGCCACCTTCAGGAGCCTATGTGGCGCCGGAGGTTAATCACAGGTTTAAGAAGGAACCACATGGATTCTATTGTGAAGTTCTATCAAAGCTTATTAAGGCTAGAGATGGTATCCGCGATGAGCTCAAGAAGATAGATTCAAAGAGCCCTGAGTATAAGCTGCTTGACGCGCGGCAGAGAGCAATCAAAGTTATTACAAATGCGGCTTATGGTTACGCTGGCTGGATAGGTGCAAGATGGTATATTAAGCCGGTGGCTGAAGCCGTTACGGCTTGGGGCAGATATACCGTAATGAGCGCTATTAAGATGGCTAAAAGCCTAGGGCTAGAAGTGATTTACAGCGACACGGATAGCATATTTGTAAAAAATGATCCTGAAAAAATTGAGAGTCTATCGAAAATGATCTGGGAAAAATTAGGTCTAGAGATTAAACCGGATAAAATATATTTACGTGTCCTTTTCACCGAAGCGAAGAAGCGCTACTGCGGGTTAATGCCGGACGGTAGGCTCGATATGGTTGGGCTGGAAGTCGTTAGGGGCGATTGGGCTAATGTTGCTAAGAATATACAGGAGAAGGTTTTAGAAATAATATTGAAGGAGCAGTCGGTTAAAAAAACAGTAGAGTTCGTGCGTAACTATATAATGGATTTAAGGGAGAAAAAGATTCCGTTTAAAGATCTAATTATATGGAAGACTTTAACAAAAAACTTGGAGGAATATGAGGTTAAAGCCCCTCATGTTGAAGCTGTTAAACTGCTCCAGAAGGAAGGCTGGGTGTTAAATGTTGGAGATAAAGTGGGTTTCGTCATAACTTTAGGGTCGGGTAAGATCTATGAGCGGGCTAAACCATATATTTTCGCCTCATACAGCGATGTTGACATAGAATACTATGTAACTAATCAAGTTATTCCAGCGGCGCTGAGGATATTGTCGCTTTTTAATATTAGGGAAGACGATTTACTGCCGCCTAAATCAGCTAAAGCTCAAACCCTTTTCGATTTTCTAGGCAAAAGGTGAGCGGGCTTTAGTCAAGTATATCGTCGAAGGTTAGCAGATTTAAGCTTAAGGGCTGCTTAACAATTTCAGAGACCCGTGCCGCTATAAGATACTTAATGTTTTTCTCGCTGGCTATATCAACAAGTCTTTGAGTTATTATACCATCGAAAACCACAGTATTTATCCCTTCAAACTCCCTCAATTTATCGGCGAGCTCGCTCACTGGAAGCCTACCTATCTGCTCCATTTTATCATTAAATAGCACAGCTTCAAAAGTGCCTTTAAGGCTCTGGGCAGCCTCAACTATCTCCCTAGGCATAAGCATCTTCTTCCTCTTCTTTCTTCGCTCAATCATCTCTCCAACTGGAACCTTATTCTGTAGGGCGATCTCGATCTCCTTGGCAGTTAAATCTTCAACCTCTTTCCCCTTCGGGGCTCTAGCCACATATTTTATGTTTGTAACCTGTAGTAGTTCTTTAAGGATTAGGTCGCCGCCATGATCACCGTCGAGGAAGGCTGTTGCCTCCTTCTCCCTAGTTAATCTAATTACAGTTTCAGGAATCTTCACTCCCTCTAGAGCTATAACATTATATATTC
>JAOAJJ010000196.1 GCA_026414245.1 Candidatus Bathyarchaeota archaeon | reverse complement strand
CCCCTACCCTTCTGACCCTTTGAACGACCCCTATTCTTACGCTTATAAGGCATAAACCAGCATCCCTTCAATCATAAAGTTAAACCTTTAGGTGATAAAAATGCGGAATATCCTCTTATACCTTACGCTTTTCAGCCCCTTCAATCGCCACACGATTAAAAAGAGAAATAAAGGTTTATATAGTATGGAAACTATAAATAGATTTCGCAAAATCACAGAAATTTTGAGGAGAAAAGCATAAAGAGAGGTGAATGATTTGTCAGCTCAGCTTCCAAGGCTCTTAATATTTCTCGTAATAGGCTTGGTGATAGGTGCCGGAGCAGCCTACGCCTACGTAAACTCAACAGTCGGTCCAACAATAAGCGAGCTTAACAGCAGAATTGCACGTTTACAGGAGCAGATAAACCTGCTAAATCAGACCGTGGAATACAGGATAGGCGTTACACTACCATTAACCGGACAGCTTCAAGATGTCGGGCAACAGTGGAGAACAGTTGTAGACATAGCCTTTGAAGACTTGAATAAAGAGATGCAGAAATATAAGATTAGAGCTAAGTTCACGTCAGTAATCTTAGATGACAGGACAAGTGACACTCATGCGCTAACAAACGTACAAACGTTCCATCAGGCTGGAATTAAAGTAGTGATTGGACCAGCAGCCAGCTTTCAAATAAAAGCTATTAAGTCGTACGCTGATGATAACAAGATAGTTATTATTTCACCGTCTTCGACTGCTCCAACATTAGCTTTGCCCGGCGACTTCATTTATAGAACTGTTGGATCAGATGCCGGTCAGGCGAAAGCCCTAGCAGCCCTAGTGAAGTCTCAGGGAGTAAACAAGGTGATAGTTTTCCATAGGAACGATGAGTATGGTGTGGCTTTTGAGGAGTTCTTTGAGAAGGAGTTTAGGGCGTTGGGCGGCATATCGATAGGTATCTCATATGATACGGGGTTAGAGGACTACGCCAGCGAAGTAGCGCAGTTAAGTGCGAGGGCGAGGCGAGAGGGGGTAGAGGGCATCATTATAATAACGTTTGATACTGATGGTGTCAACATACTGGGTCATGCCAGTAAGGATCCGTACTTAGCGACGCTTAAATGGTTCTCAAGTGAGGGTATACATGGAGCCATGGGGCTACTAGAAGACCCAATAGCATCATTCATCCAGACAACAAACCTACTTGGCACGAGACCCCTCTTCAAGGAAAACCCATTACTCCATGAATTTGCAGCCCGATATAGAGCCATAAGGGGGCACGACCCACCAGTTTTCTCAGCTAACCTCTATGATGCCGTTATACTTGCCGGCTGGGCGATAGTTAGAGCGGGCACATATGATGGTGAAGCAATTAGTGAAGCGCTGGTTGAGGTTGCAAATACTTATTATGGTGTATCAGGACTAACCATGTTCGATGAAAACGGAGACAAACTGTTTCAGGACTATTCAGTGTGGACTGTTAGACCGGTTGGTGGAAGATACGAGTATGCTGATGTTGGTAGCTATTCCGGAGGGGTTATAACTTTCGACTAGGGAAGGACGAGAAATAAATATAAAGTTCCCTTCATTATTTTGATTTTTTATGTAGATATTGTTTAGCTTGTTGAGGCATGATCTTGGTTGGAGATGCCGAGAGAATTAATGAACGTCGCATGGTATATATGCCTATATAGTTTAATGGCGGTTCCGTTAACATTAAGTTATAGGACGAGTAGGGTTTTAAATTTTGCTCATGGCATATATATAACTATTGGAGCCTATATTCCAGTCTTTATAAGTAGAGGTTTAAGAATAAGCGTATCCCCCATAGCCGCCGCCCTCTCATCCTTCACCGCCGGCGCAATCCTAACTGTGGCAAGCCATCTGCTCGTATTCTCGCCTCTCATTAGAAGGAGAGCGACGCCAGTCGCCTTAATGATAGCCTCCATGGGTTTATGGATCTTCATTAAATATGCGCTCTACGCTATTCTCAGCGTCTTACAAAGAGCTTGGAAGACCCAACTAACATATACTAACCCAAGCATAGATATCCTGTACCTAATATCTTTCATGGGCACGGACACAAATGTAAGGTTTCTGCTGACAATACTATTAGCGACGATAGTTTTCATTTTCCTCACATTATTTTTAGCGAGAACGAAAACCGGGATGGCAATAAGGGCGATTGCAGATAATCCTGAACTCGCCCAATTAACGGGCATATCAAGAGAGAAAACACTATTAATTACGTGGGCTATTTCAGGGGGGATTGCAGCCCTCGGCGGCTTCGCCTGGTCCATGTTCGCTTATGTCTCCCCGGAGACCGGAGACAACCTCATACTCCAGGTCTTTGCATGCTCTGTTATCGGAGGCTTAGTTAGCTTACCCATGACGCTTATTGGAGCGATGATAATTTCATCCGCAGAAAATTTACTGATAGTTTTCCTCAACCGCTATTTTGGCGTTGAATTAAGCTTCTGACCATTCCTATCCTTCCTCATTCTGATGCTAACGATTTTAATATACTTACATAATTCTCTTTTGATTTACCAACTTCTCCCCACTTTGGAGGAGTAATTTTTTTACCTGCCAACCAG
>JAOAJJ010000195.1 GCA_026414245.1 Candidatus Bathyarchaeota archaeon | reverse complement strand
CTCTCTACTTCTCTGTCAGTTATGTATATGGGTCCTCCGCTGAACACTCTAGCTACGGCGTGGATCTTTGCGTATGGGTCGTAGGACATGAACATGTCGTAGTCTGGGTACGCTATGTGACTGAAGAGTAGGGCGTTATATATGCTGAAGATTGTGTGGAGTTTGGCGTCAGCCTTCCAGAACGGTATGTAATCCATGGAAACCCTCATGGCGTTGCTAAATAGAAAGTTGCTGTAGTTTTCCGGAACCATACACATGCAGTTCAATACGTCTAAACCTTTAGCGTAAGCCGCTGCCTGCATAGCAAGCTCAATATTTTTAGCGGCTTCTCCAACCATACATAGCCCATTATATAGCGCGTGTATAACCCATTGGTTGTCTATCTTAACGAAATCTATGCCGTTATCCTTCACCCAGGAAAAGAATTTTTCGTATAGTTTAAACGCCTCGTTCATGGATGGTGGAGGAACATAGCTCCCAGTGAACTTCGATAGGGAACCTTTACAATCGAGCTCTCTAAAGGCTTCTTCCTCGAAGCCGCTCCAATGGATATTTATGGTATGCCATAACCCCACTAAATCCACGCCGAGGCTTTTAAGGGCTCTGGTTACGCCCCCTATGCCCTCCGGGAAGCGCTTGTTTGCGGAGAGAAGCCTCAAAACTCTCTGCGGCCATCCTCCCCGGTTTATTTCTTCTTGCCATCCGTCATCTATTATAACCCATCCTAATCTGAGCCCTCTATTGATTAATCCCCTAACTATTTTAATTACATTTTCATGGGATACGTCCTCGGTTAGCAGGGCGTTCCAAGAGCACCATCCAATCCTATCCATTATAATGGGTTTCCCTTTGATGCACCTAGGTTTAAGCGCGGTTTGTGAGGCTGCTGCTTTAACACAGTCCTCAACAGCCCTATAGGGATCCTTACCCACGGCTAATGAGGCAATCAAGCTTTGCTTGATATGTTTGGAGTTCCTGCCCGAGAAAACCCTGAGTTTTAGACCCGGCCAAAGATACGTCGTCGTCTTGTCTGTGAGCGTGAGTAGGGCTAGATGCTTGTCGCCGTAATCCGCTAGTAGGAATACGCTGTAATAGGGTGTATCTTCGAAGCTTTTTGAGAATACTGGATATGTCCAGCATGGGTAGCCGCGTACGTAATTTTCATGTTCAATATATCCTAGCTCAGGCGGGTATTCAGGGTCATCGGGGGGTTTCGGGCTTTTCGGCTCCTTGCCTATGGCTACTTGGTTGTAGTATCCAAAAGCGTTCACATAATGTTTTGTCGAGTCTTTATGTGTTGTTAGCACTAAAATTCTGTTGGGATTATCGGCTTTAAGCTCTATCTCCAGTGGGAACTTGTGGCTTAAATCCTTTAGGGATGAGGCTGAAAAACTAATGGTGCTGCATGAGCCTTCAGCGGCTACGCTTATATTTACGAGAGCATCATCGCATCTAAACCTATACTCCTCGCGGTTACCCGCCTTAAAGACTTCGGGATGCTCACATGCAGATTTTGAATCATCGACGAAGAATACGGTGACGGAGCCTATCCCTATTAACAGGTCTCCGACCCTAAAACATGATTCACTCGGCATATACGCTTCACCATTATTCTATGGTAAATTTTTTGTAGATAAAGCTATTAAGACTTATTGGCGGCAATAAGGCATGAGCATTCACCTGAAGACCGTTAAGTTTTAAGATTAAGAGACGCTTGAAAGAAATGGAGCGTACGATAACATCTTTCAGAGATAGCTGCCTCTCATGCGCTTAAATTGGCGTGATAACAAATAAAATAAATCTATCATTCACACCCAACTTGGAGCAATTGAATATGAGCTAGAAGACTGCGGAGATAAAATCGGCTATAATGCTCAAAGCCGTGAGCATATTAGATATAGGCGACTGCGAATCAATAAAGGGTTCAAAGCAAACATGAAATAAACAGAAACTTCCAGACCTAGCAAAAGCAGAGAAAAATAAGCGCAAGAGATAAAAATTATTCCTGTCTCCAAACTATCTCTAAGGCAGGCTTAGGACCTGCTGCCATAGGGCTGCATGGGTTCGAAAACAGAGCAGCAAAGTAACCTTTATTGGGAGGAAGAGCTTTTCTTTACTCTAGATTCTATTTTAGCAACTTTTTCCTCCCAATCTGAAACCACGAATCTTGATCTAGAAAACACGAAGTGAAAAGCTAAGCCGATGCCCCAGCCAGCTAATATCCACGGGAACCACAAATATCCTGGACTTGCATATAAATTCACGAAAACTAAGAACCCGTTCACTATAACATAGGCTGCGAGGTGCACCATAAATCCTTTATGGGCTTCCTCTATCTCTATCTCTCTCCACGCTCTCTTAAAATCCTCTAAAGACATTTTCATTCCCCATCCCTTCAAGGGCTGAAAAGCCAATATAAACCTTTTGCCCCCAAAAGAGAAAACACTTACACGCATACTTCACTAAGAAAATTCTTCAAGCTATAAGACAGATAGAGATTCAAAGAAAGAGTTTTATCTCCGTCCTCTAACAAAATTTCATTTTGGTATACGCTCATCTATGCGGGGGTGTCCGAGTGGTCAAAGGAGGCAGGCTTAGGACCTGCTGCCATAGGGCTGC
>JAOAJJ010000194.1 GCA_026414245.1 Candidatus Bathyarchaeota archaeon | reverse complement strand
GTCACAGTCAAGTATAAAGATGCCCTTAACCAAGAGGTGACTAAGACTGCCTCATGGACTGTTGACATCCTCCATCCAAGCATAGACGTTATTAAGACGGCTAATGCAACCATGATTCATCCGGGAGACTGGGTTAAATATAATGTGACCGTCGTTAACACCGGCGACTGCGACCTCACCGTTACGCTTTCAGACACTGCTCTCGGCATAAGCTGGAATGGAACATTAAAGCCCGGCGAGAAGCATGAGGAGATTAAGAGCATACAGCCCAAAGATGATCCGACAAAGAATACTGCTTCAGCCACTGGAAAAGACGCTTTAGGCAAAGAGGTTTCTGACAGTGCCACATGGACCGTTGACATACTAAACCCAAGTATATCCATTTCTAAGACTGGTCCAGCATACGCCCATGAGGGTGACAAGATAACCTATACTATAACGGTGGAGAACACTGGGGACTGTCCATTATACAACGTGGTTGTCAAGGACAGCCTTCTTGGTACAATCTACAGCAACGGCTTAAAAGTTGGAGAGAAGAAAACCTTTGAGGTTAAGTACACTGTTCCAAAGCCTTCAGAGGATATTACCAACAATGTTGAGGCTAAGGGTGAAGACGCTCTAGGCATGGAGGTTTCTGACAGCGCATCATGGACTGTCGACATACTGCATCCAGCGATTACGGTTACGAAGACGGCTAATGCCACCGAAGCTTATGCTGGAGACGCAATAAAGTATACGATAGTTGTTAAGAATACCGGCGACTGCCCACTATACAACGTGAATGTCACCGACACCCTACTCGGCGTCTTACTCACTAATGGATACTTAAACGTAGGCGCCAATATAACATTCACTTACACATACACCGTTGAAGCCAAGAGCCCATATACGCTGAAGAATGTGGTCACAGTCTCTGGCAGAGATGTTTTAGGCATGAAGGTTTCTAAGAGCGCTGAATGGAGCATTGACGTTGACGTGAAGCTGCCTCCAGCGGAGATCTCTGCCAAGATATGTGGATACAAGTTCTACGACATCGACATGGATGGTGTATGGGATAGTAATGAGCCTCCAGTTAGAGACTTTAGGATAAGGCTTTACAATGGGAATGGCGCATTCATTAGAGAAACAACCACAGGCTCAAACGGCTACTACTGCTTCGATGGGCTCAATGCTGGAACATACATTGTTGAAGAGGTTCTGTCCAACAACTGGGTTAACACAACATCCAAAAGCGTAAAAGTCACGCTTAATTCAGGAGAAGTTAAAGTTAACTTTGGAAACGTCTGCTTAAGGCAAGGCTATGGAGGGGCGCCGCCGTGCTATTGGACCAGTGCAGGAAACAAGCTAATTGATAAAAATGATGTGGCTCACCTAAATAAGCTAGTATGCCTCTATAAGCCATACAGTTGCAGCCGCTGCGCATCGACATGCTGCGTGAGAGTCAGATTCAGTTATCCGCCATTCAGCGGTAACATCGCTACGGCGAGGAGTCAAATCAGGCTCTACCTGTTAAGGGCGAATGCGAAATGCTTAGATTGGACGCTATCCGCCAACTTGATTAGAGCTATACTAAATGTCCGCCACGGCTACCTAGACAACTCGACAATAGTCTATGTTGGTCCATCAAAATATGTGCTAAGAGACTTTATATCTATAAGTGGAATAATTGAGGAAGCCTACAATTCGCTGTGCAGCGGAAACAGGGATGCGCAGGCATATTGGAATAATATACTTGGCGTTCTAAATAATAGAAAACTCAGCAGTAAGCTGCGATTCGTCTGCCCAAAACCCTGCAACATAAGATATTAAAGAGAGAACTGAACTGCCGCGAAGCATGAAAATATTTTTAAATTTTTTAACTCCTTTAGATTCTGCACAGCGTTTTCCCGACTCAACTGTTGAAAGTATTTTGAGGGTCATTGATAGGCTGAGCTAGCTCAACCACGTGAAACCCCTTAAATCTAATTATCTGTTTAGTCTCGCAGATACCCTAGTATTTCTATTAGATACATGGATCTTTATCGAGACCTCAGCCATATTCCCATAGATATCATAGGCTCTGACGGTTATAGTGTGCCAACCATCCTTCACTAATCTAGTGTTCCAGCGATAGTAATACGGCTCCTTAGTATCCGTCGCAGCGAGCTTACCATCAATATAGAACTCGACGCGGCTTATGCCGGACTCATCCCAAGCAGAGACCAAAATATCAATGGTTCTGGAAACAGTTGATCCATCCTGCGGGCTAGTTATGCTGACTGAGGGCGGCTTAACATCCCTATAATTAACGACGTTAACTGTTATTGGGCTTGATTCTCCAGTATTCCCGGCGGCGTCATAGGCTCTAGCGACCAATTTGTATTGACCGTCTGGGTCAGCAGCCGTATTCCAATAAAACTCATAGGGTTTATCACTATCTGTCGCGAATAACACTCCGCCCTTATACAGCTCAACTTTGACAACGCCCCTATCGTCATCTGCGCTAACAGATACAATTATTGCGCCTGAAACAGTATCCCCGTCCCTCGGGTAAGTTATCTCAACCTTAGGTGGACTAGTGTCAGGCGGGGGTGGAGGAGGAGCGCTGCAGATAGCCTTCAGCGCCTCGTAAGCGTTAACCTTACCC
>JAOAJJ010000193.1 GCA_026414245.1 Candidatus Bathyarchaeota archaeon | reverse complement strand
GTCGAGGACTCCTTAACTTGCACACCATACTATATTGAGCCGATTCAAAGCGGATGCCACTTATCTTGGGCTGAATCTTCAGCGGTCATTTATGCCAACTCAATACTTAAAGCGTGGACGAACCGTGAGGGCAGCCCTAGCGCGCTTGCTGCGGCATTAATAGGTAAAACACCTGATTATGGCTTGCATCAGCCGGAAAACCGCCGCATATCAACAATAATTAAGGTTGAGGCTGATCTTTTAAGCGAGCTAGATTATGGTTTGCTGGGGATTTATTTAGGTAAAATTTTAGGTGATAAGATCCCATTAATTCAGGGGAGCGTTATAGGAGAAGAATTGTTTCTGAAGCAGATGGGCGCCGCTATGGCTACAAGCGGAATGGTTCCAATGTTTTATTTTAACGGGCTGAAAGACGCTCCTCAGAAAGCTGATGAAGTTATATCTGTAGATAATGAAGATATTAAAAGAATCTATGAAGATCTTTCGGCGGAAATTGAAAAGCCGGATTTAATCTTCATCGGATGCCCACACTGCTCTCTCGAGGAAATAAAATATGTCTCGAATCACCTACGGGGAGGTAAGGTTAGAAACGGTGTTAAACTATGGGTTTGCACATCGAGATTTATCCGCAGTAAGGCAGCTGAATACGTGAAGATTATCGAGGCTTCCGGGGGTCATGTTATATCTAACACCTGCGCCGTCGTCACGTGGCTAAGGGATCTCGGCGTAGAAACCATAATGACTAATTCGGCGAAAACAGCATATTACGCGCCGCTAATAAGTAATGTTGAAGCTACACTCCTGCCGATGAAAAAATGTATAGAGGCAGCCCTTCAAAAGTGAGGACCAAGGGCTTATACCCTAAATCTAAGCGAGCCTATTATTTTGGCAGCTCTCTCCGTTAAAGGTATCGCCGCCCTCTCAAACCTCTCCTTCCCCGCTTTTAATGGCCGTGTCGCGTCTATACCAATCTTAGTTGTTAGTCCCGTCTCCATATCCGCTGAAGGGTCGAGGGTTGACCCTCTAATATTTTTAATTAGTAGGAGATCTTCATCTCCCTGAAATCTTGTCGCTATAGCCCACTCAACCTCTTCTAGATTAAAGACGTTTACATCGGTGTCAACAACGATCGCATGTTTTAGGCTTGGATGCGCTGCGAAGGCTGCTAGCAAAGCATTCTTCGCGTCTCCGTCAGTCTGCTTATCAATCGAAATTATAGCGTGCAGCCATCCGCATCCCCCGATAGATAGGTTAACCGCTTTAACTCTTGGGACAACCCTTGATACAGCGTCATAAATCGCCGCCTCTCTAGGCAGCCCCATAAGCAGCATATGCTCCAATCCCCCGGGCAGAAGCGCGTGATAAATATATTTTTCTCTGCGCATAACATTAACAATCTCCACAACCGGCTGATATCTAGGGATATCGTAGGCTCCAGTTATATCTACGAATGGCCCTTCCAGAGCCTCCTCCCTACATGAGAGTTTACCCTCAAGAATTATCTCGGATTCTGCCGGCGCGTATGCGTTAACCTTCTCGCATTCTATCAGCTTAAGTCTGCCTTTAAGCAGACGATTCGCCATCCAGTATTCGCTTACCCCAAAAGGCGGTGAGGATGCTGCCGCTAAGAGTATGGCTGGGTGAACCCCGATAGCTATAGCCACATCTAGATCTTTTCCAGAGGCTTTTGCCATACTCCATAGTTTGAACAGATGTCTTGGAACAAGCCTTATAGCTAGCCGCCTATCATCTAAAACTAGTAACCTATGAATTGAAACATTCTCAATGCTTCCATCCGGACTCTTCGCTGAAACTATGGCTGATGTTATATATGGTCCAGCATCTCGCTCATAATGCTTCAAAATAGGAATTTTTGAAAGCCCAGGCTCCTTAACCTCTTTTACTGGAGAATCATAGGTTATTTGGGGTTTCTCAGGATTGTTAATTGCGTCGATTATCTCCGAGTATAGCCTGTCCTCTGTGATTCCTAGAGAGGCACATATCCTTTTTCTAGTTGCGCAAACATTTCCAACAATACTCGCATCACCATATCCTTCAACATTATTGAAGAAGATTATTGGAGGGTTCGCTGAGGGAAGATTCTTCATTATTGCGGAGATCTCGAATATAGGCGAGACCTTCTCCTCTATGTGAATCACTTCTTTGAGATCTTCCATATACTTGAGGAACTCTCTAAAGCTCATTCTCTCCCCTCCCTCACAAATTTTTCCAGAAGTCTCAAAAATACTTGCCCAGCCTTCACCTCGCTAATAGTCTTCAAAAATACTGATACTAGAACTATCTTATTGGTTAGGGCGGCAAGCCGCTCAGCTATCAGCCTAGCGGTTATAGCGCTCCGTTCGCCTAAAAGCACCGAGGATAAAGGCAACCTATCTACTTTAGGCCTAGATGGGATGGAGACGGCGAGGGTCCCCAGGTTTTCTTCATCACCCTCGCTTAACAGCACTATGTAAGAGTTCCCTAGCTCTATTACTGTTGCTGAGAATTTTCTTCCATCCTCAACAGTTTCCTCATGGAAGATTCTGCCCAACGCTATCAAGCCAAGCCCTAAACTTTAGAAATAATTTTCCTCAATTCCTCACCGCTGTTTTTCCACCAGTTAAATAGAACC
>JAOAJJ010000192.1 GCA_026414245.1 Candidatus Bathyarchaeota archaeon | reverse complement strand
GGCAATTGAAGACTCGCAGGTTGAGATATCGCTTGGAAACACAGCGTCCTTCAGCATTATTGAAGAGGATCCAATACCCTCCTCATGGAAGGAGGTTGTGAACAAGATACTGTCGAATAGTGGAAGATTGGAGGTCGCCGTGCTCGGTGGGGTAGATTCCGGAAAAACGAGCTTCTGCACTTATCTAGCTAATGTAGCCTTAAATAATGGATATAAGGTAGCCATTGTAGATGGAGACTTAGGTCAGTCTGATATAGGGCCTCCTGGAACCCTAGGTTTAAGCCTTATGAGAAAATCCGTTATTGATCTAGTTAATCTACCTCTGGTTGATGCGGTCTTTATAGGCAATAGGAGCCCATATAACGTGGTAGAGGAGGTTATAAGCGGTTTATTAAGGCTAAAGGATAAGGCGGTAGAGATGGGCTCAGACCTAATAATAATTAACACTGATGGCTGGGTCGATGGAGCTGAAGCCATAAGATACAAGTGTAAGTTAATTAGCTCTCTCAGACCTAAATTTACCGCAATTATGAAGGGCGATGAATCGCTAAATCCGCTAATAAACTCTCTAGCCGGCTCGGAGACGCTTCTACTAATCGTTGAAACTCCGAAAAACGTGAAGAAAAGAGATCGGGAAGCGAGGAAGATCATTAGAGAAACATTATATAGGAGGTATCTGAAGGATGCTAAAATACGCACTATACCGATAAGCTGGATAAAAATTTGTGGAGGCATAGAAATTGACGGCAAAGTCGACCAATCTCTCAGGAAGAGGTTTGAGGAGACATTGGGCAATAAGATAGTGTACTGCAAGAACGTGCAGGGCTGCATAGTCTTAGTGTTAAGGGAAGGCTCCATGTTGAGTGAGGATGAAAAGATTAAGCTGGTTTCAGCATTTAATATGCCGATTAAGATCATGCATGAGGGTGATGAAAAAGGATTACTTGTATCTCTGGAAGACAATGAAGGGAGATTTTTAGGCATCGGGGTGATAAACTCTATAGATTACGGTCGAGGCGTATTAAAAATATACACCAATGTTAATGGGGCTGTATCAAGGGTTTGCGTTGGGCAAATAAGGTTAGACGAGAAAGGCAGCGAGATCGATTTTAATAAAAAATAGATTCCTGAAGGTTTGCGGAGGGACAGAGGTCGTTAACTACACATTGAGGGCAACGAGGCCTACGGGATTTACAGAATCTCCTTCCCAGAGCTATGAAAAGCATGTGGACATGAAAGTAATATTCGGGAGGATACAATTCCTCGATTCTCGCTCTAATAGAATCATATTTTCTCTCATTCTTAGGCACTAAACCAAGCCTTTTAGAAACCCTTTGAACATGTGTATCCACCGGTAAAACCGGTTTTCCAGCGCAGAAAAGCAAAACTATGTCTGCGGTCTTCGGACCAACCCCCGGTAGGCTCATTAGTTTTTCCCTAGCCTCACTTAGCGGTAACGAATATATGAAGTTGAGGCTGCCGCCAAATACCTCAACTATTATTTTTGACATCTCCTTAATCACGATTGATTTATTCCTGTATAAACCTGCACACCTCAATGATTCCTCAATAAACCTAACATCGGCTTCAGCTAAGCTTTTTGGAGTTACCGGTATCTTAGCCGATAGGTTCTCAAAGGCTTTTTGAGTGTTCTTTTCGGAGGTCGACTGGCTTATAATTGTCCTCACCAAGACTTTAAATGGGTCTTTCACGATATCCGAAAGGTCTGGGATTGAGAAGCTATTTTTCAGAACCTCAAGGATTCTCCCAGCCCTTTGAACAGTATTGATTTCTTCTTCAATGGACTTGGATCGCTCCATTCTCCTTTCCCGCATAGTTAACGCGTTAAACTTCAAAGTCTTAATAAGAAGCTCCTATGTATTGTTTTTTGTTTAATAGCGAGGAAATACCCATGAGGGTTAATAAGCTTAGAGAGCTCTTAAGAAAGGGTGAACCAACAATCGGGACGAGAATAATATGCCCATGGCCCGGCATAGTTGAAGTGATAGGTCACACAGGGATCTACGATTACGTCGAGTTTCTAGGCGAATACGGCCCATACGACTTACATGACTTAGATAATTTGGCGAGGGCTGCGGATCTGGTTGGCCTATCAACTATGATAAAAATTGATCAGCAGCCGAGAATATATCTTGCT
Organism: Candidatus Bathyarchaeota archaeon; assembly: GCA_026414245.1. Taxonomy (GTDB): domain Archaea; phylum Thermoproteota; class Bathyarchaeia; order Bathyarchaeales; family DTEX01; genus DTEX01. The sequence continues at coordinate 479 of JAOAJJ010000192.1, read as the reverse complement.
GAGAGGGCGTTAGCCGCCGGAATACAGAATGTTCTGTTTGCAGATATAAGGACTGTTGGAGACGCTGAGGAAGCGGTTAAAGCGGTTAGAATGGAGCCTAAGGGAGTAAACGGTTATAGGTTGGATAGAAGGGTTGGTTATACGGGGTCTCTGGTCTCAGCTGTGGATCTTGTGAAAATCTGCGATGACGCCGTAGTTGCATTAATGATTGAGAAGAGAGAGGCTGTTGAGAAACTTGAGGAGATACTTTCTGTTAAAGGCATAGATATGGTGCAGTTCGGGCCAATGGACTACTCGATAAGCATAGGTTTACCGGGTGAGGTGAATCACCCTAAAGTCAGGGAGGCTGAGAAAAAGGTGATTAAAACAGCCTTAAAGATGGGGGTTGCGCCAAGGGCGGAGATAGGGGCTCCGGAGGAAGCGAAAAGATATATTGAGCTAGGGGTTAGCAACTTTAACTTAGGTATTGATATGAGGGT
>JAOAJJ010000191.1 GCA_026414245.1 Candidatus Bathyarchaeota archaeon | reverse complement strand
ATGTTACACCCCTATTCTTAAACTCCTTCTCACCTGGAACGTTCAGCTCCCTAGGTCTTCTGCCAGTAGCAACTATAACCGTTCTACCAAGGTAGTCGGCGTAATATGTTTTAACGATGAACATGCCATTATAGGGCTTGATGCTCTTAACCTCCTCCATCTTAAGGTCGAAACTATATTGCTTCAGATGCTCATAGAATTTCGAGGTAAGCTCTTCACCAGTAATATACTGGAAACCGGTGTAATTCTCGACTTGGGAGGAGTAAGTTACCTGACCGCCAATGTTAACTGCGAGAACCAGAAAATCCATCTTTTTTCTGGCAGCATATATGGCTGCAGTTATTCCAGCTGGACCAGCGCCAATAATTATTAAATCATGAACTTTATGAGAGTCTGGCAAGACGAGCACCCGTTCTCTAAACATATCTTTATCTTGTCAACCAGTATAAAGTTTATTAAAACAGTTTAAAATTTTTGTGAAGTTAGAAGGGTGAATTTAAGGGAGACTTCATGTCAAGACATCTCCAGTATCGGTAGAAAATAGTGTAGGATAAGCGTTAACCCGCAATTTCTAACTTTACGCTTGCTTGTAGTTGCCAGTATGAAGGTGAGGCTCAGATTGATGTTCCATCTATTTGAAGCGTAAATCTATTGACTCTAACCGACAGCTTGAGAAACAGGATATGAAGCTTCGTTTCTCATCTGAGAAGTTCTTTTCTCCCGGTTAACGCGTATATTGTTGATTCACAGATGTATGCTGCGTGATCCGCCACTCTCTCCAGATATCTTATTATGAGAACGCTTGAAACAATGATTCTGCTTTCAATATTCTTCTCCCCGATTATTTTATCTAGGAAGTTAAAGTATAGTTCGTCAATATCTCTCTCCACCTCTAATATGCTCCTAGCGACCTCTATCTTCTGGCTTTTTAGGGCTTCTATACCCTTCTTCATAGCATCTAAAACTTTATTACTCATCTCCATAACATATGTGCGAACCCATTCACTATTCTCTTTTAACCCGCCAAAACGCCTATTGACGTAAGATATATCCAGAGCGTATCTTCCAAAGCGGGTGAAATCGTAAGATATCTTTATGTAGGACTTTATTATGCGTAGGTCTGAGGCTACCGGCTGAAATCTCACGATGATCTCGACGGCTCCGTCTTCGACTTGTTCAGCTAACATGATCAACATGTCTGATATCTCTCTGATTTTATGGTACAAGTCTCCGCCGTGAAGACTTTCCTCAACGGACATGGAGACAGCTTGATATGCTAGGTCGCCCATCCTGTAGACTAGCGCCGTAATTTCCCTTAATTTCGAATCCATTATTCTACTCATAATATTAACCTCAACCAAACTTTCCAGTTATATATCTTTCAGTCAACTCGCTGCTCGGGTTCTCAAAAACATCTTTTGTAGACCCATACTCTACTAGCTCGCCTAGATAAAGGAAAGCCACATAATCAGATATTCTGGCAGCCTGCTGTATGTTATGGGTTACGATAATCACCATATAATCCTCCGCCAGCTTCCTGATTAAGGCTTCTATCTTCGCCGCCGATATCGGGTCTAGAGCAGACGTTGGCTCATCCATTAAAAGAACTTCTGGCTCAACAGCCAACGCCCTAGCTATACAAAGCCTCTGCTGCTGCCCACCGGAGAGGCTTGCCCCAGACTTATCTAAGTCGTCTTTAACCTCATCCCATAACCCGGCGAGCATTAGGCTTCGCTTAACAATTGAGTCAAGGGTCTTCCGATCCCTCACACCATTTAGTTTCGGGCCTAAAGCAACATTATCATAAATCGACAGCATTGGAAACGGATTCGGTTTCTGAAAGACCATGCCGATCTTCCTCCTCACCTGAACCGGGTCAATCCCATTATCGTAAATGTTTACGCCATTGAAAAGAATCTTTCCAGAAACACGGGCGCCTGGAACAATCTCATGCATCCTGTTTATGCAACGTATAAGCGTCGTCTTGCCGCAGCCTGAGGGGCCCATTACCGCTGTTACGGCTCTATCCTTAATCTTCATGCTGATGTTCTTTAAAACCTGCTTAGAGCCGAACCAGGCGTTTAGGTTTTCGATCTCGATCTTGTAGGCGGACATGGGTTAGTACCTTTCCCTCGTCAGCATCCTAACAATAATATTTATTCCGAGAACCATTATTATAAGTGTTAGGGCTGATCCCCATGCTAAAACTATCCAGTTCTCAAACGGTGAGTTAGCGAATAGGAAGATGTTTAGCGCCAAGTTGGCTACTGGTCTATTTAATCCAGCAAACCACCACCTCCAGTAACCCATCGTGACGAGGACCGGTGCGGATTCCCCGGCTACTCTGGCTACAGCGAGCAGAACTCCTGTCGCTACAGCCTTCCTAGCTCCTCTCAACACAATATATAGCGTCGTTTTCCATCGAGGAACCCCCAGCGCTATCGCCGCCTCCCTTATGGTTGCTGGCACTAGTTTAAGGGCTTCCTCAGTGGTTCTAGTTACAATTGGAATCATTATTATTGCGAGGGCGAAAGCCGCTGCTATAACTGAGAAGCCTATGGCGAGCACAATGAGAGTATAGCTGAAGATTCCAATAACTATTGACGGAACCCCATTCAACACTTCATTAAAGAACCTTATAAC
>JAOAJJ010000018.1 GCA_026414245.1 Candidatus Bathyarchaeota archaeon | reverse complement strand
AGATAAGTCCATTCCCTTAACAGTGTACGGCAGTTGAATAAACCTCTTACCCCGAGACGCTAATTCCTCAACGACTGCTCCAAGAGGCTTGCCAATCTCAGGGTTTAAGCCAGCTTCCCTGGCAAAAACGTCTAGGCAATTTCCAATAGCAACATCTAGGGTCTCGCCGAAGACCCTATACCTCCTAGCCTCAAAAGCGGCTACTATAGTGTTTCCTCCAGAAACATAGAGCGTTACAGGATCTTTGACCCCGCCAACCATCCTACCTATCTCTATGTGGGCTAAGCAATGGTTAACTCCAACTAGAGGCTTATTTAAGTACGATGCCAAGGCTCTCGCAGCAGTCGCACCAACCCTCAAGCATGGGCCTAAACCAGGACCCTGGGAGAAAGCTATCACGTCGACTTCCCTCGGTTTTATCCCAGCCCTTCTGAATGCTTCGGATATAACTTTACCGGCAACCATAGCATGGTGTTTGGAGGCTTCCCTCGGGTGGATACCTCCCTTCTCCGGTATATAAACATCATTAACGTTAGCGAGCACCTCTCCGCTGAACGAGACTATCCCAACTCCAAAATCATCAGCTGTACTTTCGACGCCTAGGCAGTAGCCTTCTAGCCTTCGCATAAGATATTATTGGAGAAACTGTCTCTTAAAAACTAACAGCCTTTAATTTATCTGCTTAAACATCGGCTCAATATACTTTATATTTGTGGAATGGCAAAATATTATTTAAGGAGATGCAATGTTTTAGGGAGAATCAGCTATGCCTAAAAATAGTGACCTTGAGCAGAAGGCGTTTGAGATAATAATGAGGAGCGGTGAGAAAGGGATATTGCAGTCGGATCTCTGGCGTGAGATTAACGCCACTAGCAGGGAGGGGTCTAGAATATCGATTAGACTTGAAAACAAGGGGTTGATTTATCGGAAGCCGGAGATCTCTAGGGGGCGATGGACATATAGGCTATATCCAAAGCGCCAAATGGTCTCAGTAGACTCGATAATCGACTGCCCATGCATTCCATGTGAAGAAAGCTTGAGATGCGGTGCCGGTGGAAGGTTTTCGCCGAATGACTGCGAGAAGCTGACGCAATGGATACTTATGGAAGACCAGCCTTAATATATGCGCCATATTTTTGGTGAACATCAATTTGCCCGATCAATGGCTTCTGAGAAAAAGAGACTACTACTATAGAAGAGCAAAAGAAGAAGACTATAGGTCGCGTGCAGCATATAAGCTCCTACAAGCGGTGAAAAAATACGGCTTTATAAAACGCGGCTATGTGGTTATCGATTTAGGTGCGGCTCCGGGCGGGTGGCTTCAAGCCGCTAGGCAACTGGTCGGCGACGAGGGCTTCGTTTTAGGGGTGGACCTCAAGGAGATAGAGCCATTAAACTTTGGAAATGTTCATACAATTGTCGGCGATATAAGGGATACTGAAACATTGAATAAGATTAAAGCTGTTTTGCCGAGGCCGGCGGACGCCGTTATATCTGATGTTTCACCAAACGTTTCCGGGGTCTGGGAGCTAGATCATGCGCGGCAAATAGAGCTCGCAGAGATATCGCTGAACATAGCTCTAAATACGCTTAGGAAAGGTGGAAACTTCTTCACGAAGGTTTTTCAGGGAGATTTATTCAATCAGTTTTTAAGTGAGGTTAAGGAGCATTTCCATCAAGTGAAGGTTATAAGACCTGAGGCTAGCAGAAAGAGGAGTGCTGAAATATATGTGCTGGGGTTAAATTATAAGGGGATAGTGATTTAATGCCGCAGCCTATTTTTCATCACGTTTAGAATCGTTTCCACCACGGTTTCTAACCCGTTTATTCCGGTAACCTTGCTTCGTATCTCCTCAATGTTCCTTCTGTAGCTGTTATCTGATAAAATCTTGTCTATGGCGTTGAGGAGAGTCTTCACGCAGACATCGCTTTGCTCTATAATCTCCGCGACGCCCATCTCCCTAACCCTTATCGCATTATTCATTTGCTCGGTGTGGCTCGGCGTTGGTATAAGCACCATCGGCTTACCATAATAAATATTTTGAGTTAAAGTTCCATGTCCAGCCCTAGAAACCACTAGATCCGACGCCTTCAAATACTCAAATCTATTCGGAAGCCAATTATAAACCACGAAATCACGTTTATATCTGGCGGCATGTATAGGGTTGCCGGGGCTTCCAGTAGACATCACGATCTGATAGCCTTCAGGGAACCTCTTAAAAACCTCCTTTAAAACCTCAACTATGTAGGCTCTCTCCCTTAACGGTCCACTTATAGGCGCAAATATCAGCGGTTTATCTTTGTCGAAACCAAGCTTTTCACGTAGCTCCTCCTTGCTTGGTAGCTCGCCTGGATGGGTGGGTAGAATTGGACCGATAAATTTTACGCGCCTATAGTATCTCATAGGCATCCTCAGGTTTTCAACCGATATTGTGTATGGCGGCGGAAAATCAGGGATCAGGAGGGGGGTTGCCCCGCCAACCCAAATCTTACCGATTATCGCCAACCCCCCGGTCTCAGTGACCTTCGCAAGCCTAAGAAGCCTCCTCCTTCTAGGTATCATTATTTTAAATTGATTAACTATGCATATATCGGGAATATTCAGGGCCCTCGCAGCTATTAGGGGGGAAACACGTGAATCGGAGACGACGACATCCGGCTTAAACGCTCTAAGAAACCTGATTTCAGTCTCAACCTGCCTAGTAAAAATGAAGGCTGCTAGGAAGGGGCCTGGTTTGACAATAGTCTGCCTAAAATCTATTGTTCCATCCGGCTTAACCATAACGTTCATTGAGGGGGACTCAACTACCGGGTAGCCTTCTCCCCTAATATATTCTACGGCGTCTTCATAGGTTGAGAATAATATTTCAGCGCCCATCTCCCTGAGCTTATTAGCTATGGGAATACATCTTCCAGCATGCCCAAAACCAAGGCCGCACACCCCGAAGTAAACTCTGATAATGGTCCCCCCTTCAGATGCATTCTAAGTGGTTATGTGCTTCGTGATAACGCTAAATTCTGCTGAGATTATTTCATATATACTAAGGTTGATATTGTTATGCTCTTAATGTTTTTGGAAAAACGCCTTCTCTAAGAGATTTTGAGAAATGTTCCCATTATGATGGATGCCGCAAACAAATAGAGTATTAGGAGCGCTAAGGTTATCAGCAGGTTTATTTTCCATCTACCGCGGCTCCAAGAGATCCCGAGAGGCACCCCTATCAAGAAGCCTATTATATGCCCCCAATAACCTATGCCGATATTGCCGGCTAAATAATAGGCTGCGAAGAGATTATATATGAAGTATAATATTGCAACCAGCCCTAAAGGCATTAAAAACATCCAGGAGAATTTAAGCGGTTTAATGAGCATAACTATAGACGCTAATGTAAAGATCGCCGCTGAGGCGCCAACCATTCTTACATCGTAGTCGTAGAAGTATAGGCTTAGGATGAAGGATAGGGCTCCGCCGAGAAAGAATGCCAGCATGGTTTTAGCGGACCCCACCTCCCTCTCCAGAGAGCCTCCGAAAATATAGAGGAAAATGATGTTTCCGACCAGGTGCATTAGGTCGGCGTGAATAAAAAGGGATGTTATCGGGGTCCAGAAATATCCTTTTACAAGGTTTTCGCCGCTGAAATACAGGGCGTCAATTAGTGGGTTTTCGCTAAAATATGAGCAGAATATTGTTGCGAATATGGAGAGTAGAATTAGCAATATGACTTTCTTCAATATACTTTCACCAACTGTAAATCTCTTGAATCCTCTCCAGATAAGTGTTTGGGTCTGTCTCCTTAACCACTCCCTTATCCACATCAATTATGTATATTGCGTGTAGCCGGGCATTCCTTATCTCCTCTAATGTGACTGGTGGATTACTGTAATATAGGTCGCATAAAGCTTTAATCTCCTTGATTTCGCTCAGCGTTCTATATCTTGGCGGCTTAATTAATGCTTGTGAAAAATAAAGCACATAGTATGGCGGGGTTGCCAGAGCGAATTTCTCGGCATAACTGCTATACCTAACGATTTTGCTCGTCACCCTAACCATAGAATACATAGCTGGGTCTACAGCGTGTTCCGGTGGAACATATCCGGTCTCAACCTCGACGATTAAGCTGCCTAGCCCCTTTAAGGCATATATGTCGCATGATATCCCGTCTAGAGGGTATTCCACGTCAACATGGTATCCGCATAAGATAAGGTATTTAGCGCATATAAGCTCCATCACAGAATGATTAATTTTAACAAGATTCCTTTTATAGAGAGAAATAAGCTTATCTCTCAGCCTCAAAATCTGCTGACAAGTTTTCTCACTCTCACCACTACAAAGCCTATTCACAATAAGATCCAAATCTTCTTCAAATCGCTCAACCGGCAGCTTCAAAGCCATCCTCTAAAAATATTTAGATTTTAAACTTAAAAATTTGTGCAAAAAATTTTATAAGGAGAATATGAAGACAAATAATATGCTAAGTCGGGAAGCAGGCTTTGAGCACCGCGTTTAAGCAAGGAGCACGCTGATCGAAACGGCTGAAGATCAGCGTGCGATAAAGACTTTGCTTAAACGGGCCGGGCAGTGCTCAAGGCTTAGACCCGACTTAGCGATTAATTATGTGTTAAATCTCCATTAATTAACTTTATTCGGCTTCTATCTTCTTTAATTGTCTCTTATACATTTCTATTATTTCGTCCACTCTTGTGGAGTCCTCGGCTGATTTATCGGTGCGGTATCTTCCCGTGAATCTTGGGAATCTTATTGCTAATCCGCTTCCCTTCCTTATCAGGTCCTTTGCGCATGTGTGGATTGGGCTCAGAGTTATCTCCGCTCCGATAACCTCTATAACCATTTTCGGCAGGAAGAATACGTCTGCCTCAAGGTTTGAATCGACCCGCGGATGCTTGTGGCTGATCCTGTATGGGTCAAGCATTTTGGGAAGGTTCTGTAAATCCTCGTCTGTGAAACCGGATCCGCATTTGCAGACTGTTTCAAAAGTGTCGTTATCGTGATCGTAGGCTGCTAGGAGCAGCGCTCCATAGGTTCCAGCTCTCTTCCCCCTACCGTAGAATGCTCCGACAACTACGAGATCTACTGTATCAGTCATCTCGCTCTTATAGTCCCGCTTATATTTAATCCAGAGCCAGCCTCTAGCTCCAGCCTGATAAACCGCATCATTGTTCAGCGACTTGCAGACAAGCCCCTCGCATCCAGCTTCCACAGCCTCCTCAAAGAAGCGCTCTAAATCATCAGCATTATCAACGATAAGGTATTTCGCAATCTGGAACCTATCGTTCTGCTCAATTATTTCCTCGAGGATCTTATGCCTAACCGGATACGGCTCCAGCGTTAAATCTTTACCATCAATATAGAGGGCGTCGAAGGCGAAGAGGGAGACAGGGTATTCTTTCGCAGCCTTTTCAATATCATACTTACGCCTTCTATGCATAAGCTCTTGGAAGGGCATCATTTCGCCAGTGTCAATATTTACAGCCACGCATTCGGCTTCAATTATAGCGTCTTCAGCCCTCACATGATCCCTGATCAACTCTACGGCGTCGGGATACTGCCCGGTAATATTTTCAAGTCTCCTCGAGAAGAGTATCACGCTGCCGCCGGACTTATGGGCTTGTATTCTTTCACCATCATACTTGTATTCAGCGATGCATCTACCACCGAGCTTCTCAAGTATTTCGGCGGGGGAGCTTAGTCTCTCGGCTAGCATAGGTCTGATCGGGTTGCCGACTGAGACATGGAAGCCCTTGATGGCTTCAAGCCCCCCTTCAGCTAGGGCTTTAGCAACTTTACCTAGGTCAGACGATATATTATATGCCCTCTCGATAACATCCCTCGCATCCTTCCCCCTACCGTAGGCTATAGCTAACGCGTCTAGAATAGTCATGTCAGCTATGCCTAGGCGAAGCTTCCCTGTAACAGTCCTAACAATATATTTCGCTTCTTTAGGCGTCGCATCCGCTAAAAGACCCGCTAAAAGATTCACTTTTAAATCCATGGAGCCCTCCCCGACGGCTCTCGCCATCCTATCAAGAGTCTGATAAACTCTCTCCACGGTTAATGGTTTTCTGAAGAAGGATACCTGACGCCTCTTTTCCAAGAAATTCTGCGCTGTCTCACCTAGGTCTCCTGTTCGCTCTAAGTCTCCTTCAACCTCTTCCTCCTTCCGCCCCGCAACTTTAGCTACAGCCCTTAATGCAAGCCTCTCCGCTATGCCGAGCTCTATGCCCACATAGTCTGGGTAAATCTTGCCCTGAGTTAAATACACAACTTTATCTATAACTTCCTTAGGCGTCTTCTTAAGTAAGTCAACTAAGTAATCGGTCATCTCAAGCCTCTTTGTCGTGCCTTCAATCTTCTCATATACTTCTGTGACGAGAGAGTAATCCATTATCTAATGGATCCCCCAGCCGCTTACACAATTCAAATTACTTTAATGGTGCGCCTAATTTATCTTTAGCTTTAAATGATAAACATGGTTAACATGCGCCGGCTTAAAGGGATTAGCAGGCTTTAGTTTCCCAGCCTTGCCGGAAAATAGTTCGCTGGAGAATTAATAAGCAACTCTTTCACCGCAATTTGGGCAATATATGGCGTCGTATGGCAAAACCTGCCCGCAACTATAGCAAACCCTTACCTCCACGTCGTATACGCGTTGTGGATATGTAGCCTCATGACTTGTAGGCTGATAGACTGTTTTTCGCCTTATAAGGATATAGTAGAGGTGGGATATGCTTATGGGATATATCGGCTCGATGAGAGAGATAACTATGATGGCGATAATAATCCTGACAAAACTTTGATTTATGTTCGCTGCCAAAAGACTCACAAATAAGTATGCTACTATGAGTAATGCGAGCACCGACATGATGAGCGAAAAGGTTTTCCACCATAAGCCGTCAGTAAGCTCCTTGCTCCTCTTCAAGCTCCCGAAAACCCCCAACCGCTCATGCATTAACGCCGGTATAGATAGGCTGAAAATAACGGCCACGATTATCCCTGGAATCATAAATAATATGATCCCTGATATAATGAGGGCTCCGGTCAGAAAACTTATGCCCAATATTTCCTTCAATGATCTAAAGGTTATTAGAAGATTAATTTTCACATTCATTTTTCTCCCCTCGAGAACATCGAGAGCGCATTTGACGGCTAAACCACAGCCTAAATTCGTTATGACCCAGGTTGAAAGAAATGCGAGGGAGAGAATTGGTATAAGGTAGGCTAGATAATTAATTATCTGGGAAAGAAATCTATCCGCTGAAAAATTTAGTTGGCTGAAAGGCGGCAGGAAGCCCAGGATAAACCTGGTTATAATAATGTTAACAGCGTTTAAAGCTAGGAAGATGGGGAAGAAAACCTCTACGCTGCTTAAATATATGGAAAACGAATTATCTAATATTTCAGTAACAGAGACCCTTTTAAGCGAGGCAAACTTCATCTCTCAAGTCACAATATGAATATAGTTTGCAAGAATATAAATAAAGTTGAAGATTATTGTGGAAGCCAAATTAGATTTCTTAGAGTTCTAGGGATCGATGACGCCCTCACTTCTTTATATATTCGCGGAACTTCTTGCCGCAGCATTCATAAAGCTTTATGTGAACTCTGGGACCTAAATCCCATTCCTTCACGAGCTTTGCTTCCTGACCGCAATTTGGACACTTCACTCTTCTCAACCTCCTAATGGTACATTAATATAGGTGCAAGGTGAATATTTAAGATTTAAACTTCCACCACACATGCACAGTTTTATTAACATTCGGCTCCAGCCGCACTGAAGAAAAGCGTCGAAATCGATAGTATCGCTAAAATTGCCTTAAATACGTTTTTCCAGCGTCCAAACCATAAAATTTAAAGGTTGGGTTAAGCAAAACGTTAATGAATCCTTCAAAACCCTTTGATCCGCCAGGTGTTTATTATGGATATCGATGACACTGAGTATCTGCTTAAAATTACTGCAGATATTTTGAGGCTGCATAGCCTCAGGTCTACTACGAAGGCCGGATCCGGCCACCCAACCAGTTGCCTATCGAGCGCTGAAATAATGGCAACATTATTCTTCAATGTTATAAATGTGGATCCGAAACACATAGATTACTTAGACAATGATGAATTCGTTCTATCGAAGGGTCATGCTGCTCCAATCCTATATGCGGCTTTAGCCGAAATAGGCGTCTTCCCCAGAGAGAAGCTCACTACTTTAAGGCAGTTTGATTCAGAGCTTGAGGGGCATCCTGTTCCAAGGGTTAAGGGTATAAGGGTTGCAACCGGGTCGCTTGGGCAGGGTTTATCTATAGGTTTAGGCATGGCTTACGCTAAGAGACTTCTGGGCATAGATAGAAGGGTTTATGTTCTTCTCGGCGACGGGGAGGTTGCGGAGGGTTCTGTCTGGGAAGCCTTGAATTTAGCTGGTAAACTCAAACTATCGAATCTTGTAGCCATACTGGACATGAATAGGCTTGGTCAGAGCGAGCCAACGATGTTTCAATGGGACTGGGAAGCATACGCCAGGAGGGTTGAGGCGTTCGGCTGGAATGTTACAGTGTGCGACGGACATGACGTTAAAGATTTAATGAGAGCTTTTAATGAAGCCAAGAAATCCAATAGGCCTTTCTTTATAATCGCTAAGACCGTTAAGGGTAAAGGTGTGAGCTTCCTCGAGAACGCTGAAGATAGGCATGGAAGAGCTTTAAGCAAAGAAGAGCTTAGCAGAGCGGAGAAAGAAATTCTTCCTAAAATAAAAGACATTGATTTCAAACCGCGAAACTTTATAGAGGCTAAGATTCCCATCGAGCCGAGAAAGAAATATTCGATTAAAACCGAGTATAGAATGGGTGAAATGGTTGCAACTAGGGAGGCGTTCGGAAAAGCCCTTGTTAAGCTGGGCGAGCAGAATGAGAGGATGATCGTTCTGGACGGCGACGTAAAGAACTCAACATTCACGATATACTTCTTTGATAGGTTTCCGGAGAGAAGCTTACAATGCTATATCTCCGAGCAGAACATGGTCGGTGTAGCCGTTGGCCTTCAAACACAAGGCTTCGACGTATTCCTATCATCGTTCGCATGCTTCCTCTCAAGAGCCTACGACCAGATAAGAATGGCCTCTTTCTCCAGGGCTAATCTTAAGATAGCTGGCTCACATGCCGGAGTATCGATAGGCGAAGATGGGCCATCCCAAATGGGCTTGGAGGACTTAGCCCTCTTTCGAGCGGTCTTCGGCAGCATCGTCCTCTATCCATGTGACGCCGTAAGCGCTGAGAAGCTTACATGCGCTATGGCAAACTATGAGGGCATATCCTACATTAGGACGACTAGACCTAGGACGCCAGTTATCTACAGTAATGATGAGGAGTTTCATATAGGGGGTTCAAAGCTTCTTAGGTATGGAAGAAACGACGAGGTGACGGTTATAGCGGCTGGAATAACAGTTCACGAAGCCTTAAAAGCCTATGAGAAACTGAAGGCTGATGGAATTAATATAAGGGTTATAGATTGCTACTCAGTTAAACCGTTGGACACAAAAACACTAATGGAGGCCGCTGAGGAGACAAAGCACATAATAACTGTTGAAGACCATTACCCGGAGGGTGGGCTTGGTGAGGCTGTTGCGTCGCTAGGGTTAAAGCCACATATATTGGCTGTAAGAAAGATGCCGCACTCTGGAAAGCCTGAGGAGCTTATGGCGGAACAGGGAATAGATGCGGATGGCATAGTGAGAAAAGTTAAGGAATTAGTCTCATAAAGCACCTGAACACTCTTATATTAAACCCAAAAGTAGCTGCAGAGAAATGTAGCATGCTATGAATCTTAAATCTCCTCGCTGAACTATTGGGAGCCATACGCTCATGGCTTTAACATCCATCATACGTTTATAACGCTTAATGACGGAAATATTCTGAAACAAATAAATTCAATTAAACCTCTATATTTAGAAATATTCTTATGAGGAAGCCTATGAGGAATGTTAGGCATGCTATTCCAAGACTTATCACACTCATCTCCAGGAATCTTCTCTTAAAATGTAAGTCCTTCGCAACCGAGACATAGAAAGTAAACAGGAAAATAAGCACTATTGCGTTTATCAGCGACAAGCTTATGCAAGCATAAATATCTACTAGAAACACATACGGCAATATTAGAAATAGAACGGTGAAGACGTAGGTTATGCCCGTATAGGCGGCCGCCCTAATCGGATTCTTGGCGCTCCCCTCGGATTTAGTTGACAGATACTCTGATGTAGCCATCGAAAGCGCCCCTGAGATCCCGGTGATTAATCCCATAATTGCAACTAGGCGTGCTTTCTGGAGAGCCAGCGTGAAGCCAGCGAGCGCTCCCGTAAGCTCAACAAGCGCATCGTTTAACCCTAAAACTATGGAGCTAACGTATCTAAGCCTCTCCTCGTCAATCAGTCCCGTAAGCTCCCTTTCATGTGAATCTTCATCTTCAACTATGCTGTAAGCCTCGGGAATAGTTTCAGATATCTTTTCATAGATAGCTTGAGCCTTTTTTTCACCCCTCTCCATAAGCTTTATTCCAAAAGTTATGCCGAAAACCTTGGAAATTAGGAAGTATTTCCAGATTATAAGCCTGCTAGGTTTGATATCCCTAAGCGTATATTCTCTCCAAAACTTGTAATGCTTAAACTCCTCATTTGAAATACGCTCCAAAACACTCCTATTATTGGGATCCCTCATGGATTGAGCCAGCCTTCTATAAACATAGTGCTCAGTGATCTCGTTTTTCTGAGCCTTCAATATCGACTTACCAATATCTTCTAACATCTCAACCCTCACATCATTATGGTATGATGGGTTCCCAATGTCAAAAGAGAATAAAATGGAGATGAGGGTTTAAAAAAGAAAAAAGGGTTATGGTGGAGTGATTTTTATCGCCTGTGTGGGGCATTGGGTTTCACACGCTAAACACTGTATGCACTCAGACTCCCTAACAGGATCAGACTTCTTCTCCGAAAGCGGATGACCTGGGGTCTCAGCCCACTCATATAAGCTTACTGGGCAGACGTCGATGCATGTCCCACACCCCTCGCATATATCCCAGTCGACGGCGACGTTTGTTCCATGGATTCCAAGTTTGGTCGGCGGCTCAACCGGACCCCAGACTGCATGCCCCCTATGATTATCAACAACCTTCCTCTTCTTCTGAAAGTCTGAGTCTATGGGCATTAACATCACCTCGAAGATGTTCCATTATAGGATTATAGGATTTAACCAAGTTATTAATGTTTGGGTTTAAGGCTCCCTTTCTAACACAACTCTTGCCCTAAATTTTCTTAAGCCCCTCAAAATCGTGATCTCACATTCGCAACCATGCTTCTTATCGGCTAAGATCCTCTGTAAATCCTCTATACCATCAACGCTTTTACCGTTAAACTCAAGTATTATATCACCACGTTCAATTCCAGCCCTGTCAGCTGGACTATTAGGCGTAACTCTGGCAACGAGCACACCATGTTCAACAGGCAGATCATAGTATTCGGCGATCTGCCTATTCACGCTAACACCAGCTATTCCAAGCCAAGATCTCGCGTAAGAGCCATGCAACATTATTTCCTTAGCGACTTCCTTAGCCGCGTTTATCGGTATAGCGAAGCCGATTCCCTGAGCAAACGGGATTATAGCCGTATTTATCGCAATAACCTCACCATCGATATTAACGAGAGGCCCACCGGAGTTCCCAGGGTTTATCGCCGCATCCGTTTGAACAAGATCCCTGAAAATCCCCCTTTCAGAATGGATTGTTCTTCTCAGGGCGCTTATAACCCCGGATGTAACCGTTGGGCCGCCAGCTAAGCCGAATGGGTTTCCTATAGCGAAGACTCTCTGCCCAACCCTAAGC